>JBFLZA010000463.1:0-7737 GCA_040756535.1 Cyanobacteriota bacterium | reverse complement strand
CGACTTCATCGCGCCTGCCCTCTTCCGGCACCTCATCCAAACCATCGAGCAAAATCAGCGCCCGTCCGTCTTCCAGCCAATACTCAAAGAACCCCAAAGGCAGGAGAGGGTTAACGCACAGAGTATTGTTAGCAAACTGCCGTGCATAGTCAAGAATATTAAGGTTCGGATGCCTTGCTAAATCCCGTATCCGAATCAAAATCGGTAACCAGTCGGTATCTGCTGCTAATCCCAACTTTTCGGGATGCTTTTGCGCCAGCATCACGGCAAAATAACTCATTAACGTGGTTTTACCCGATCCAGGCGCACCCAGCAGCACCACTTTCTGCGATTGACTCTGGCTCAATAACTGCACTGCTGAAATTTTTTTGCCGGAACGGTTTTCTAACTGCGAGCGCTGCTGTTGTTCCCAAAGTAATTCTTCCTGACGGTTGCCAAACAAGCCATGACTTGCAAAGTAGAATATCAGAGGGTTTTGAACATCCTCCACCACATCCAGCATGACAAAAATTTGAGCAAGCTTCTCCGATTTGAAGTCAATTTCCTGCCCTTCAACCGCAATTCCTGCAAACTTGACATCATCGAAATAGTTTTCCAGTTGCTTGAAATAATCTTCCTTAGCAACCTGGAATCTTAAAAAAGTGCTAGTTTTTTCAAAATAAGTGCTAGCAAATTTCTGAAGCCAAGGTTCAATCCTATCTTCCTGTAGCTTAATCTTGGAATTGGTTGCTGCTACTTGCTTAAATGCCTCCACCAGATAGGGAACTTGTGAAATTCCCTCGCCTTTCAGGGGCCGCTGCAATTCCTCCTGAACACCCCCTCGCTGGAAAAATTGCTCTAGGAATCCACCAATAAAATCTGGCTCAGAACGATAAAATAGCCACTGCTGCGGGGGAAAGTTTTGCTCCTGTTCTTGAGCGGCTGTAATACCAGCTTCCAGTGCCTTCTCTAACTCAGTTGGGTTTAATTTACTTTGAACTTTCTTGAACAAGATGGGCGCGACTTTCTGAGCGACTGGACTTAAGAGTTTGGCGGCAGCGGCTATGTCCAAGGTCATGGGGTGTTCTTGAATGCACTTGGATAGTATTATCGCTTACTGACAGAAGGAGGTGCCAAGGTAGGAAAGCTGCCACGCATTTAACGAACTTGTTGGTGTTGAGCTTTTTTCTTGTGGGATGAGCATCTTGCCCGTCTAAAGCCATAAGGGCACGGCATTGCCGTGCCCCTACAGAAAACTATATTTCACAAGGGATGACTTTTTGATTAACGACTAACCTGCAAATTCTTGAGAATCAGGTTAGATCTGGGCGCAAACCCATCTCCATATTCGGCTGGATAATGGTTAATCACATAGAAGGCTTTTCCTTCAGATTCGCCCAGGTAAACTTCACCGACGATATTGTCACTCCCTTCGCTTTTCTGGAAAATCATTTTTTCCTTTGCCCAGGAATAGGGAACTTCTTTGGTTTGTTCGACGACTTTCCACTGATTCGTCTCAACTAACCCCCCATTACCCGTTACTAATTTTTCAACCTCTTCTAGGTCTTTTGCTGAGGTAGGAAAGGATACGGAGACATAGACATCTTTATTTTTAGTCCCGTTCACGTTGTAATAAAATGTCGTTCCCATTCCTTCACCTGAACTAGCCGCTTCTGGAACAAAAGCCGATTCTGGAAAATAAGTGGTAAAGACTTTACTAACTTCGTCGTAAAGCTTCAGGCTAACTTCACTCTTTTCTCCTTCAATACTGATGGTGTCAGTTTTGGTGCTGGGTTTTTCTGATTCTTGAGTTGTGTCGGTCGTTTGAGCCGTCTGATTATCCTTTATTGCCGCAGTAGAGTTATCTACTGCACCTTCACTCTGAGTAGGTGTACTGACATTATCGCTACTAGTTCCTGAATCAACGGCAGTGTTTGAACCCGATGTACAGGCAGCAACAGTACTCAGGACGAAAACTGCTCCCAGCAACGATAACGTTTTAGTAAGTTTCATTTCAAATTTCGTATACTCACCTACTCATTCATCCTAAGAACAGAAAACCTGCTTTACGGCTGTCCTGTGTAGCCTGTAATAGCGGCACACCTTCTTAGCTAACCTGTATAGTGAGTACTTTCAGCCGATTAGCGAGTTAGCGCGATCGCTTGACAAGCCGTTTCCTACCCAGGAGGTGACAATCTCGCAAGCGGCCAATCGACGCTAAATTAACAAATAGTATCCCAAAACCCTAAGCAGGCAAGCTACTCTAATCAACTGAGCGCAATAACTTACAGGTATCTATGCCCAGAACACAACGTAACGATAACTTCATTGATAAAACCTTCACGGTGATGGCAGACATAATCCTGAAGGTTCTGCCTACCGACAAAAAAGCTAAAGAAGCCTTTGCCTACTACCGTGACGGCATGTCAGCTCAGACTGAGGGTGAATATGCCGAAGCCCTGGATAACTATAAAGAAGCTCTGACGCTAGAGGAAGACCTCTATGATCGCAGCTATATTCTCTACAACATGGGGCTGATTCACGCCAGCAACGGCGAACACGAGGAAGCGTTGGAATTGTATCATCAAGCAATCGAACTCAACCCTCGCCTCCCGCAAGCGCTCAATAACATTGCCGTGATTTACCATTACCAGGGTGAAAAGGCGAAAGACGCTGCGAACACTGATGCTGCTGAAGCGTTGTTTGATAAAGCAGCAGAATATTGGAAACAAGCGATTCGCATGGCTCCCAATAATTACATCGAGGCGCAAAATTGGCTGAAAACCACGGGTCGCTCCAATATTGATGTGTACTTTTAATTCATAGGGGGTTGCAAGGAAAGCAGGTTTTTGGGCTGAACTTTAACAAGTTGTCAAGGTGAGCAAGTTAAAAGTTCTAATCCTCAACCTTCAACCTTCCAACCCTATAGCCATTAACCACTAACGACTAACCATGCCCATCATTGACCGCGAACAAGTTCATAAAGTTTCTACTCTTGCCCGCTTGGAGATGACGGCCCAGGAAGAGGAGCAAATGACGGCTCAGCTAAGTAGCATTCTGGAGTATTTTGAACAACTGAGTGAATTAGACACAACTGATGTACAGCCAACTACACGAGCAATTGATGTCAGTAATGTAACTCGACCCGACGAACTCCAACCCTTTCCTGACCGGGAAGAACTCCTTAGAGAGGCTCCTGAGCAAGATGGCGACTTCTTCAAAGTGCCACAAATCCTTCAATCTGAAGAGTAAGAGGTGGCAATGGGTAATGGGTAATGAGTCATTGATTAGGTTTTAGGACTGAGCAAGCTTTCCCTACCACCTATCAACCATTACCCATTACTTAGCTATCTGCTGTACTAATAAAGCCAATAGGTCTAACAGGGGGTAATTATGGCATTAGGTCAGCTCGTTGAGGGAAAGTGGCTCTCCAAGCGTGAGCAGGAAGACACCCAAGGACGCTTTATCCGCCCATCGACGACATTTCGCGATCGCATTACTGCTGACGGTTCGAGTGGCTTCAAAGCAGAACGCGATCGCTATCATCTTTATATCTGTTGGGCTTGTCCTTGGGCGAATCGAACTGCCATTATGCGGAAGTTAAAAGGCTTAGAGGACGTTATTGGTCTTTCTGTCGTCGATCCGGTAATGGGTGAAGAAGGCTGGAAATTTTCAGATTATCCCGGCTCGATTCCCGATACAGTAAACGGGGCTCAATACCTTCGAGATATTTACCTCAAAACTGACCCTAAATTTACAGGACGAGTCACGGTTCCAGTTCTCTGGGATAAAGAAACGAATACCATCGTGAACAATGAATCCCGCGAGATTATTCGGATGTTGGATACAGAATTTGGCGATTTTGTCAAGTCTGACCGGAACTTCTACCCAGAGGACTTGGGGGACAAGATTGAAGAGACGATTGATGCAATTTACCAGCCTATCAACAATGGTGTTTATCGGGCAGGATTCGCCACCCAGCAAGAGGCTTACGAAGAGGCGGTAACGGAACTATTCGACGCTCTTGATTACTGGGAAGGGGTATTGGAAAAGCAGCGCTATACTTGTGGCGATCGCATCACCGAAGCTGACTGGTGTATGTTCACGACCTTGTTTCGCTTCGACGCCGTCTATTACGTTCACTTCAAGTGCAACCTACGCCATATCTACGAATACCCCAATCTGTGGAATTATCTCAAAGACCTTTATCAGCAGCCAGGAGTAAAGGAAACCTGCAATCTCGATCACATCAAGCTGCACTATTATAAGAGCCATCCTAATGTGAACCCCCATGGCATCGTTCCCCAAGGGCCAATTCTTGATTTTGATTCCCCTCACAATCGACACTAACCAAGAGACTTGAAAATCCCTATCTTTTACATTTGTTAGCCACAACAATACCCAGACAGCATTAGGTGACATCAAGGGGAATGGCTAGCCTCATCTAGGTCTGAGGGCGTTCAGATATCGTTTAAATCTTCTTTTGGTAAGTCTTCTAAGTTCTCTTCTTCCTCAATCTCAATATCGTCTAAATCTTCTTTCGGTAGGTTTTCAGAATTCTCGCCTTCCGGTTGTCCGTCCTCAGATCTGGGATGTTTTTCGATGTTATTCATGTTTTACCTCTCGTTGTTGTAAGGCTAGCAATTCCGATAAGGGGGACGGGAAGGGATCTAAATTTCTTTAGAGCGTCCCACGATCACCTCGCGCCCCTTATAGATGAAAGAAACACTTTCTCCCCAGCTCCCCCGCGTGTTTTTTAAGACAGGCTATAACAACATAGTTCATCCATTTATCCCTGGTTACAGAGTCCTTGTAACGTTGTCGTGAAATCAGGATAGGAAATACCAGCCGCTTCGGCACGGTGAATAGTTGTGGTGCCAGTAGCGTTGAGGGCAGTAACGGCAAGACTCATGGCAATCCGATGATCGGTATGGCTATCAACGTCGATCCCTGTCAAAGGAGTGCCACCAGTAATTTCCAAACCATCGGGTAATTCTGTCACCTTTGCTCCCATTCGGTTCAGTTGGGATGCCATGACAGCTATGCGATCGCTCTCCTTAACTCGCAGTTCAGCGGCATCCCGAATCACAGTTGTTCCTTCAGCAAAAACCGCTGCTACTGCCAAAATCGGAATTTCATCAATTAAGCGGGGAATTAAATCACCCGCAATTTTGCAGGCTTTCAAGCGTCCGTGTCGCACTCGCAAGTCTGCTACTGGCTCTCCAGCTACTATACGCTGATTTTCTAGCTGGATGTCAGCTTCCATCATCTCTAAGGCTTCTAAAATGCCAGTACGAGTAGGGTTGACACCGACATTTTCAATCAGTAGTTCTGAACCGGGCACAATTGCGCCAGCCACTAACCAAAAGGCGGCTGAGCTAATATCACCGGGAACAATCACGGTTTGCCCTTGTAACTGAGCAGGTCCAGTAACGGTGGCACTATTGGTTTCCGGGTTGATGTTGAGTTCTGCCCCAAACGCTTGCAGCATTCGTTCGCTGTGATCACGGGAAAGAGCAGGTTCAGTAACGGTTGTTTGTCCTTGTGCCATTAAACCAGCCAGGAGAATGCAGGATTTAACTTGAGCTGAGGCGATGGGGGAATGATAATGAATGGGTTGGAGTTGTTGCCCTTGAATGGCTAGGGGGGCTAATGAGGCATTCTGACGCCCCCAAATTTGGGCTCCCATTTGTTGTAGGGGTTTGATAACGCGGGACATGGGCCGCGATCGCAAGGAACTGTCACCCGTTACTGTGAAAAATCGTCCTGGGTGGGAGGCGAGAAGCCCTAACATCAGCCGCAAGGTAGTTCCGGAGTTACCTGCATTCAAAACATCTAGGGGTTCTTGCAGATTTCCCAGTCCTATCCCTTTTACGGTAACGAGTTCTGTATTTAGTTCCGAAATTTCAGCACCCATTGCTCGGAAGCAGCTAGCGGTACTCCGGGGATCTTCGCCCAAGAGGAGTCCCTGAATTTTAGTTTCTCCTTGGGCAAGTGCTCCCAACATTAAGGCTCGGTGAGAAATGGATTTGTCCCCAGGAACTCTGAGGCTTCCTTGTAAAGATATTCCTGATACAGGAGTCTGAACGATTAATTGGTGCTGGTGTTCAGTAACGTTAAGTGCGACAACGGCAACGGGCATTGAGATAAGCTGGCATGAAACTGCAAAGAGAATCCTACCAAGCTTTGGTCAAATTTATTGAAAGCCCCGTGCTGTCTTCTCTTTCTTTTTACCTTTACCCTTTGACTTAGATTTATTGACCTCTATCAAGGCTTCTTGGAACAAGTTGTGCAAGTGTACTGGCACGCTGGCAATGTCTGGTAACTCGGGTTCTAGTGGTTTGCCGTTTTCTTCCAGCAAAGTATCTAAGTCGCGATCGAGCTTAAATTCTGGACGTTCTAAAACCGTTTGCAACACCTTTTCCAGTTGGGTTGGATACAATTGAGCCAATCTGTGCCAAATAAAAGCGTTAATCGTTGAGTCTTCCAGATATTTGCGAACCAATTTAGGATTAGCTGGGTCGCTCTCCCAGTCTTCTGATTCCAAAATTGCCTTGAATTGAGTATAAGTAGGCAGAAACATCTGACCCCAGCGAGGATGGGTCAAGACACTCACCTGTTCAGCTTTCTTCAGATCAGCAGGTAACTCAACCTTTGGCATCACCATTTTGGCTTTGCCCTGGCTTTTATCAAAGAGCTGAGAAACGGCTTTTGAGTCAGCACCTGCTTCTTCGGCAGCAGCTTTTAATTCTTCTTCTGTGACTCCGGCTTCTTCTGCCATCTCTGAGAGCGATTTAGATTCATCAATGCCTGCGGCTGCCAGACGACGCTTAGTTATTAGCTCTTGAAATTCGTTTATTTTCTTGTTGAGTTGATATCCAGGTAGCGTGACTTCGTCACTCCCAAAAAAGTCAAGAAACTCCTGATGATACTCAGCAACTGATTCCCATGCCTGCTCTAGGAGATCTGGGGCATCGCTGTAAAGAGCATCTTTATGATTGTCTTTAAAGTTACCAATTGCTACCGCTAGCTTGGGTTTACCTAAGCGACCCATAGGCATACAGGGACCAGAGAACATCCAATAAGTATCTGTTACAGGGGAAATTCGGGTCAGTAAAATTTCTCCTTCTTTAAACCGTTCCATCTCCTGTAAGGTCTTTGGAGCGTTTGGCTTAACAGTGTAATGCTTGGCAGTCAGCCAGTTCATTAAATCAAAACCATCAGAGAGAACTTGGGTAACGGCGAACAAGCCGAAGAAGCTGCGTTGCCAGGTACTAATTAATTTGCGATCGTCCTCTGACAGGTTTTGTTGACTCTCTATAAATAAATCCAAAGGAGTTTTATCTCCAACTCGCCCTTCGGTCAAAAAAGAATCCATGAGCAGATTTTGTTCGTAAGCTGCATCATGACGATTTCCCTGAGAACGAGACTTAGCAGCTACGTAAGATTCTAAGGATTCTGCAAGTTCCCCTTCTGCATCAAAAACAAATTCTACTAAGGCTTGTTTTAGGTGGCGTACTCTATCCAATATTACATCCATAGCAGAATTTCTTAACTCAACAACCTTAGCTTATCGACTTTTGAGACATCTACCACAACAAAGCCCCTTTCTAAAGAAAGGGGCTCTAGTATAATAATTGCCCTGGCACAGAGCTATTTTGACAGGAGGTGACCCTCCAACTATCTTCGCCGCAGCAACGTTTCACCTCCGAGTTCGGGATGGAGTCGGTGTGGGGCCATTGCGCTATTTGCACCAGG
>JBFLZA010000462.1:0-7757 GCA_040756535.1 Cyanobacteriota bacterium | reverse complement strand
TTGCTCCCCCCTTACTAAGGGGGGTTGGGGGGGTGAGACATCGAGAGTACCCGACAAAATAGTAGTTCCCACCTCATGGGGAATCGTTACCCCAGAACTACTCAGTTGCACCGTACCCTCTGGAGAAACCTGTAACCCAGTCTCTACACTGCCACCCGTACCCGTCAGTAGAGTGGGTAAATCTTGAGGTGCGATCGCTATCTGCTGCCCTGTATTATCCCTTGGCGGCGCAATCTCCAAACTCAACAAATGCCCCGATTGACTAATCCGCACCAAATTTTGGCCCAGTACCGCCGACAGGGTAATCGTTCCTCCCGATGCCGTCACTTTCCCCGTATTGATGACACTGCCACCGAGTAAGGTTAAATTTTGCCCTGGTACAACGGTCAGATTCCCTGCATTGACAATACTCCCCGGTTGTGCATTATCAAAGGCGAACGTACTAGGAGTGCCCATTAAATTCTGGTAGTCATTCGTACCAACAGCATTGAACCACTGAGCTCCACCCAACCCAATTCCTGTGGCAGTGGTTGCCATAAACGAAGCCGGGACATTGAGACTGGCATCCTTGCCAAACACAATCCCAGCAGGGTTCATCAAAAATAAATTCGAGTTTCCCCCAGTGGCTTGAATTAAACCATTAATAATGGAGGCGTCACCTCCGATTATCCGTCCCAGAATATTTTGAATTTCTGGAGTGGAGACAAAATTAGCCACTTGACCCGCATCCAGTCCAAATTGCTGGAAACTGTGGAACAGATTAGTACCATCTTGAGAAAGGGAACCCCCCTGAATATCAAAGCGATTGCCCTGGGGAGTAACAATTGTTCCCGTGCCGTCTGAGGCGGGGGTAATGGGATTGGCTATAGCTGGAATTGTCGCAAGGATTCCAGTGAAGGGAAGAAAACAAGGCAACCAACGGACATACCAACGGGCAAGGCTCATGCTCAGATGTCCCTTACAGCATTTGACAACTATTCATTGGTCAAGAAGCACCCATCGGTCAGGGTTCAAAACCCTTTGCTAATGTAAAAGTCCTGTTGCTTAGAACTAGTAAAAGGTTTGTGTTTATCTTAAGCTATCCAGCCTTGTAGAGGTGCCTTATCATTCCATCGTCACAGAACCGCACCTAGAAAGCCCCCGTCTTTTTAAGCGGGGGAGAGGACTCAAAGATTTTGAAACACTTAAGCGTGGGAATTGTTCGTTACCTGTGCATCCCTGCTACCTAGATCTCAGGCCAATTCCTCGATTTTTATGCAAAATGAAAAAGAATTTTGAATCAAAATGCCATCTGTTCGCTACCCAAGAGCGCCCATCATGAAAACGCTATCCAATAGCAGTAGGGTACGGCATTGCCGTACCCTAACATAGCTATAACTTCAGAAAACTGCTGAACTGCTGAACTGCTGTATTATTCTTGTTCAGGTGTTAGCACCGAAAGCTTATCGACGATCTCTATCAACCGTGGGTCTGCCTTGAGTATCAATATCTAGTTCTTCACGACGAACCGTTTCTGTCCTGTCTACGGTGTCATGCTCAACTTCTTTCCGGATAGCAACTTCTTCCCGAACATAGGCTTTTTTCTGAATATCAGCGGACTCTTCGTAAACTTCCATCCGAGCCGCTTCGCCTTCTCGGAAATTCGCTTCACCCGGAGCAACTTCTCTTTCGCCAGTGGGATTGGTGCGCTCAATAATGACTCGTTCTTTTTCAACTGGCACCGAAACTTTGGCTGTATCAGTTTCAACGTGTTTGCCAATAGCTACTTCCCCGGTCTTCTGACGAGTTTTATTGGCAAGCAGGCGTTCTTCATACAGCTTGAAGTTCTTATGATCTTGATCATTGAGGTTGAAGAGTTCCCGATCATGCTCGTAGTTGTAGGTATCTCGATTGTGAGTGGGAGTCGTTGCGGCCCTATTCGCAGGTCGGTAAACCTTTCTCACCCGTTCTTCGTAGTCATAATCAACGGTCATGTTTTCTTTGTACTCAGGCAAGTGTTCTGCTTGCTCCTTAGTCATACCGCTGGCAAAAATACGGTGCTTATCATAATCAATCCGTGCACGACCGACCGGCAGCAAGACCTTCTTACCAAAAACCCAGAATCCCGTATCCATCACGAAATAGCGAAAACGACCAGCTTCATCCACTAAAACATCGTAAACACCGCCAATCTTATCATTGGTTTCGGAATAGACATCATAACCTTTAATGTCATCACCACCGAAAATTTCTTGTTTATAGTTAGGGTAAAAATCTGTCAGTTTTACAAGAGCCATACTATTATTCTCCTATTTATACTCGTGTCTGCACCTGCCACGTTACAAAGTTATTAACGAGAAGTTCTCTTGCTAAAGGTAGATTAGCTAGATAGGAGGCGGGAAAAACACTGAAGGAATGAAGAATTCTCTAGTAGCATTTCATTCAATAACTTCCAGACATGATAGCTGCGTAACGCTTAATAGTCTGGATTTAAACCCTGATCTAAAATCTTACTTATTGCAGATGACCTATCTGTTTATTGCGCTAATAGTTCAGGCGGTTTAAGAGGACTAGAGCGCCGATTCATTAATGGTAGGGCTAACTTAGGAATGGTTGCCCCGTAAGGGTTTTTGGGCAGGCACTCCAGGCGCTGCCCCTACGGAAAATCGTTGTTTTCATGATTACTGAATCGGTGTTCTAGGAACGGATTTCATCTAACTTAGTCCGCACCGCCTGGATATCTTGCCACATCAGCCACTTAGGACTACCACGCTCCCGTGAAGGATTCCGTAGCAGGTAAGCGGGGTGAAGAATCGGCATACACAAACGCCCTTCCCACTCAATCCAACTGCCGCGAATTTTGGTGATGCCGCGCTTGTCACCTATTAATCCTTTCACTGCCGTCGCCCCCGTTAGCAGAATAATTTTGGGGTCTACTAAGCGAATTTGTTCTAACAAATAAGGTTTGCAAGCAGCGATTTCATCAGCGGTGGGAACTCGATTCCCCGGTGGTCTACATTTATTGACGTTACAAATATATACATCTTGCTCACTATCGAGCTTCACAGATGCCAGGATTTTTTCTAACAACTGTCCTGCTTTGCCTACAAACGGCAAACCTGTTTCGTCTTCATTTTGACCTGGAGCTTCCCCAATAATCATAATCGGGGCTTTGAGGTTGCCTCGTCCAACGACGGCATGGGTGCGATTGTTTCCTAAGTCACATCGATGGCAAGTGTTGCAGTGCTGTGCTAGCGGCACCATTGAGTCATAGGTGCCGGGAGGAATGGGGATTTTAGCAGTGGTAGGAATGAGTTCAAACCGAGAGTTATCTGGCGTTGGGGGTGTTGAGGGGGTAAACGCCGACTCATCAAATAGGCTCAATTGTTCTTCATTGGACATGAATCTAGAAGCGTCGTATTAACGGTAGAATGCATCAGGGTTAGGGCAGGAAGCTCTTTAAATTTTAGAGTGGATTTCCATTCATCCCCAAAAAATCAAGAAAAGGCGATATTTTTTGTAAAGAATAAGCCCTATAGTACAAGGCAGCTTGAAAAAAATCAGTCATGATCAGAGCAAGCAAGCTGTTACGTGCCGGAGGAAACCATGTCGTCTGCTCCGCTATTTAGCGATCGCGCCGATGCCGGAGAGCAGCTGGCTCAATCGCTGCTCAATTGCATCAATGAGCTAAATGCTTCTGGAGTCCATCTTTCACCAACTGTCTACGCACTCCCTCGGGGTGGCATTCCTATAGCGGTTCCCGTAGCACGTCAACTGGATTGCCCTGTGGATATTGTGGTGGCTAAAAAAATTGCCACACCCCAAAATCCAGAATTAGCGATGGGTGCCGTGACATCAGAAGGACAAGTTCTTTGGATGCGTCAGCAGCGATTTGGGAAAAAAAAGTCTCGGATTCGGGACTTAGCGCTGTATCAAGCTCGCGAAAAAGCGAACGCTCAGCTAGCGCAACTTTCTACAGGTTGCCCCCAAACGAATCCTCAAGGAGCTTTGGCTCTTCTCATTGATGATGGCATTGCCACTGGAATGACTATGGCGGCAGCAACACAAGCCTTAAGAACAAAGAATCCAGCCCAAATTTGGATTTGTACGCCAGTCGCACCAGCAAGCTTAATGAACTGGCTTTCTCAGTGGTGCGATCGCGTTGTTGCCCTGAAGACACCGGAGCCATTTTTCAGCGTCAGCCGTTTCTATCAGACGTTTCCTCAGGTTCCAACGGAGGAAGCTCTGCTCACCCTAAAAGAACACAATCATCAGTTCATTACTGCCAAACCAAACACTGAGTCCTTAAGGGGTAGCCAAACTAGCAACACTGAACTATCCTAGCGAATAACCCTATCCTCTCCGCTGGGATTGCTGGTCGAAAATCTTCCCCTTACGTATTAATTACTAAACAATGAGATTTTGGCAATTTTGGTGGCGCTCATTAGTACTCTCGACCCAGTACAATCCACCTGAGTTTGTCGAGCTGCTAATGACCTCATTAACGATGGCTTTGCTCGTAAGCTGGGAGTTGACAAAAGCTTGGCCCTACCTGGTACTCAGTTCAAGTTTAGCGATCGGAGCGGCGGTATCCATGTGGGTCAGGGAAATAATTATCCCATCCCCTCACAGTGGCATGGTCAAGCTATTGGGGGTTTTGTTGTTCATTTACAGCATGTATGCCTTCGCTGACCTTGCTCCCTATTTGTAACTCTGTACTGTTGTTATCCAGACTGGTGTAGGATTAAGCGATTACCGGCTGGGTCATAGGCATAAATTTCTCGACCGTGAGAGGCTGTGAGTATGTCTCCTGGGGGCGGATATCCAATGCTCGTCAAATGAGCGATCGCTTCTTCCAAGTTTTCCACTTCTAAGCATAAACTCATGCCACTGCGAGCAGAATTCTCAAATTCTTGCCAGTGGTTCGGCTTCGGCTTAAAGATTCCCAAACGCAACCCAGAAAGCCGAAACTCAGCATAAACATTGGGAATGTATGGGTTGGGCTTTCGCTCAAGCAGCTTAGAGTAAAACTGTACCAAAGTCTCAGCATCAGCAGCAGCTAGGGTAACGAAGGCGTCAGTGTAGCGAAAAGACATAGGGGTTGAAGGTTGAAGGTTAGAAGGTTGAAGGTTAGAAGGCTGAAGGTTAAAGGTTAGAAACTGTAATTTGTTAGGTCGCGCCTATCTCAAAAGAGGTGTTATGGGGAATAGTAAGTCGAATTGCTTCCCGCAATTTCCTAAAATGTATCGTGTGATTTAGTAAAGAGCTAAGAGCCTAAGTATGGCTAAAACCGTTGCCGATGTCATGAGCCGTGACCCCATCACGGTGAAACAGCAAACGCCGATTAAGGAGGCAATCAAGATACTTGTAGAACATCGCATCAGCGGTTTGCCGGTGGTGGATGACGCAGGCAAAGCGGTGGGCGTCATTTCAGAAACAGATTTGCTGTGGCAAGAGGCGGGAGTAGAGCCGCCACTTTATATCATGTTTCTGGACAGTGTGATTTTTTTAGAAAATCCAGCTCGTCACGAGCAAGAACTCCACAAAGCGCTGGGGCAAACGGTGGGAGAGGTGATGAGTAGCGATGCAGTTACCGTCAAGCCCGATCAACCTTTGCAGAAAGCCGCAAAGCTGATGCAAGAAAACTCAATCCGGCGGCTGGCGGTAACAGATGATGACGATAAGGTGATTGGTATCCTCACCGCTGGGGATATTGTGCGGGCAATGGCGGCTGAGTTTAATGAGCAATTGAGCTGATTCTCCGCTAGACCCTCACAGTAGCCTAAGGTGCTAGCCTAAGCACCCTACAGATGAGGGGCTATGTCAGTCCTAATTTCTGTATTCAGCATCACTTAATTCTCGACTCTCCTCACACTTGAGGAGGAATTCCTGGTTTAATACAGGGATAAGTGCAGTGGGTAACTTGGAGTTCAACCCAGAGTTTTCTGCTGTTTCGATCAATAACAAATCAGTGATAAAAAAGCATTACCAATGAGCGTTACTCGTGAATCTGTCCAAGAGCTGCTGAGTTCTGAGGACTTTGGTCAGCGTATCAGTGGGGTTAACCAACTGCGCCAGCTAGAACCGTCTGTCGCGTTTGAGTTAATTCAGCCTGTGGTGATGGATAAAAATACCCGTGTTCGATATGCGGCAGTAAGTCAGTTGGATACTTTGGGGACGCAGGATTTACAAGCGACGCTGACAATATTGCGCGATCGCATGATCAATGATTCAGAACCAGATGTGCAAGCGGCGGCGGCTGATGCTTTGGGAGCACTGAAGCTCACAGAAGCCTATGAAGATATGCTGCAACTTTATCGTAGTACTCCTGAGTGGCTGGTTCAGTTTAGTATTATTGCTGCGCTGGGGGAACTGGGCGATCCGCGATCGTTTGATTTGTTGCAAGAAGCGCTCAATTCTGAAACCAGCTTGATCCAAACGGCGGCAATTAGTTCTTTTGGAGAATTAGGCGATGCTCGTGCTGTGCCATTGTTGGTTCCTTTTGTCACAAATCCGGATTGGCAGATGCGCTATCGGTTAGTACAGGCGCTGGGCAAGCTAGGAGGAGCCGAGGCGCGTGCGGCACTGGAAGCATTGGCGCAGGATGAGAAAGAGGAAATCGCTAGGGAAGCGCAGGCAGCATTGCAGTCAAGTTCAACCCATTAGTAACTTCATCTTGGGGAGCATAGAATACAGTGAGGGTACGGCAATGCCGTGCCCCTACCAAGAATGTGTATTCCACTCGATTGATAAACGCCATATTTCTTGTGGGATGGGCATCTTGCCCGTGCAAACCCTGCAAGTTAAATATGGAATAGCTTACTGCGTGCCGCTACGCTAACGCCTGTTACTGTTAGGAGCGCTATTTTCCAAATCATTATGCGCGTCATCCAGGTTGGAAGAGTGCGTCCCAGTATTTTGTCCAGATTTGGCACAGAAATGGGCAGTACTCCTCGTCGTACTGCTTTTTGTGCTTTTGGCAATCTTCTTCAATGGCAAGCCACAGGAAGTGCAATTGTTGACAGGTTGAGCAGTTTTGGATCTGATAAGCGACGGCATTGAGCCACTGTCGCAATTTTCGATAACTGATGAATTGTCCGCCTTTATCTTGACGGTGGATAAATACTATGTATTCCCAGCATTCAAAGCGCACAATCAGGTGTTTGGGAATGTTGAGCGCTTGTGCGATCGCTCCTACAGTAATGCGGAATTTCCGAGCGGGTTGGAGGCGGCGAAACAGAGGAGTCATGATCGGTTTACTCTATTGGGTTAACCTTTCTGCCAGTTCCTCTCGATTCCCTCTTGCCCTCCTTTAAAAGGGAGGTTGAAGAGAGGAGTTTTGCTTTCCCATCGCTTGGTAGGGAAGGGGGGTTAGGGGAGGTGAGGTTTTCTGAGTCTTCTGGCGGGATGTCGAACATGATTTGATAGGGAACGTTTGGCATCAATCGCTTGAGGACTTGCAGATGGCCTTCTGCATCGCTGCGGTTGCGGAAGCGTCCGACGATTTGAACGCGCATGTTGGGGAAGGGGCGGATGATGCACCAGGGATAGAGTTGAGCTTTGTAAGTCATGAGACTGTCCTAGGGTTGTCTACGGGTTGAAGAACTAATGTGCTGTGAATAATGTTCAGCAGGGTTTGGCGGTTGGGGTTATCGCTTTGGGGATGAAGTATCCAGGCGCTAATGGGGGCGGGTTGATAGGTGAGTTTGTAGCACTCCCCTGTTTCCTCCTTTACCCCCCAGCCCCCCTTGCTAAGGGGGGAGCATAAGGAGAAGCTT
>JBFLZA010000461.1:0-7760 GCA_040756535.1 Cyanobacteriota bacterium | reverse complement strand
CTGGACTGTACAATTACGAACTTCGGCTCAGTCAAGGAAGGGATAAGGAAAAGTTATGAACTACAGCTAGCGATCGCATAATTTCAGACTTCATCTTACCCCAGCGACGACTTTTGCAAGAGGTCTAATGTATCCACAGCCCAATTCCTCTGCCAATACTCGGATATGAGGACGACCGGTATCATCTAAAATATAGACTTTTTTATTCGGATAGTCGATCGCCTGACAACCCACCACCGTCCGGCGCACAATAAACTCTGGTTCGTTGTGGCTGGGAACAAAAACATCGACGGAGGGCAGGTATAAGCCGGAAAGGATATCTTGAGTATAGCGATCGGCCTGGACACTCCGCAGATCAGCATTTGACCAGATGGATTGCAGGCTGTTTAAGACCAGCACCACCAAACTAAATACATCAACAGCATATACGAGTAGGCTGAAACTGGTGCTAAACCCGTTGGCAAAGTTCATCGTATCACCCAGTGTGCGCCAAACCATGTAGCGGATAGCCAGCACAATCAGGATAGTCTTGACGACTAAACGAGTCCAGTTCGTCGAGGGGATAATTGCCGTCAAAATACAAATGAAAGCCGCGCCAGCAAGTGGCCAAAGCACTTCCCATGCATTACCTGGTATTTGCAGAAATTCAGGTAAGTAACGCACACCCGGTATAGTCAATGGCTTAAAAAATGGACTCAAAAAGACAGAAGACGGACTCGATAACTCTACAGGAAGGAATGTTGGCCCGGTGCTAGTCCAGCTAGTGAAATAAACAGTACCGATGAAGAGAACTACACTAACAACAAAGATTGCCCAAATCCAAGACGGAACCAGTGTTTTAGTCTGAGTTTTCGGAAGTAATTTGAGTTGGGGTTTAGGAGCCGGTTCTGGAAAGGAACGATTGGTAAGACGCATAGGACTTTATGAGAAGATGAACAGCATGACAAAAGCAGGAAGCCCGTTAATTGACCTTAAAAGTAACCTTCCCTGTATACCCGACGTAGCATAAAAGGTTAGGTGTACCTTTCGGAGTACTGGGATCGAGATCGACGCGTACCTGGCTATTCCGAGGCATATTGGGAGTAATGGGTACAGCAACATCTTCTCCAGCCGCTAACCGTCCTAACCCAGAGCGGATAATGCTAACACGTCCGTGCAAAACTTGAGACTCAGAACCGTAGAGCTCAATCGTTGCGGATGTTCCCGGTTGGATTGAACGTACTGCCTGTTCATCAACAAAGACATCAACCCAACGTCTGCTACAGTCAAGAACTTTACCCAAGGTTGTTCCCTGCTGAACAAATTGTCCACGCTGAGCTAATAAATTCCAGATAACGCCAGATGTTGGAACGTTAACCACAATTTGCTCTTTTCGCTCCATATCAGTCTTGGCTTGAATCAGTTCCGCCTGAGCATTTTTGATATTCTGTTTTAATGTGGCAATCAGTTGGCGCTGATCAGCAATCTGGAGTTGTAATTCTTGCAGGCGTATTCTGGGGTCGTAATTACTACGACTTCTCGCTAGGTTGAGTCCTAACCCAATGGCTTTCTGGTTGGCGCGGATGGCTTTAAGGCGAGATTCGAGGCCATCCACTAGATTTTTGCTCGTCTCTAGTTCTCGTTTGGCATCATCTAATTGAGTTTGAGCCATCGCTCCTTCTGTGGTTAAGAATTTGGAGCGCTCGTAACCTGTTTTAGCAATTTGATAACGAGCTTGAGCGCTCTTGAGTTCTGCCTGGGCCTGCGCCACCGAATCTCCGGCTTCAAGGGTTTCCAGATGGGATTGATTTTGCTGATCTTCGAGTAATAGTTGGAGGAGTGATAGTTGCCGATCTAATTGAGCCTGAGCTCGCTCCAGTTGAGCCTGTTGCTCATTGATACGACTCTGAATTTCTTGAACTTGTAGTTTGCTAACCCGCTCGTTTTTGAGTGTGATAACCGTCTTCTCTTTAGGGACAGCCTCTCCAGTCTTTACCGTTAGTTCGGTAACCGTTCCCTCTAAAGGAGCATTGATATCAATGACTGTTCCGTTAATGACTGCATCCCGGCTAATCACTGAGGTGAGTTTCGTATGCAGCAAGCGCAGCGATAAAAGAACTAATCCCACACTAACGGTAAGAATAAGCAAGTTGGATATCAGCGATCGCGGTTGGACTTTGTAGCCCGATAGTGTTGATGTTGTTTGGACTTGCATCTCAAATAAATCCAGATAATATTAAGGTTTAATTCTTTTGCAAACCTGATTCTTTTTTTTAGTTATATGTATTGCTAAATAGAATCAGATGGCTTAGGAACCTGACTAA
Organism: Cyanobacteriota bacterium; assembly: GCA_040756535.1. Lineage (GTDB taxonomy): Bacteria > Cyanobacteriota > Cyanobacteriia > Cyanobacteriales > Coleofasciculaceae > JBFLZA01. Next base: position 5,457 of record JBFLZA010000461.1, on the reverse strand, counting down.
ACAGTAACGCTGCTTTTACTGCTGAGTAATAGAGGTAGATTGGCTAACAGCGTTTTTTTTATTTTTTGTACTTAACTATCAAAAAAAATGGTTAAATAGTTAACTGCCTCTGTTAATCCACTAGTTTAGAACTAGTTTCAACCTGCCACGAAACAAAAGCGGACGCTTATAAGTGTAGAGAAATAAGAGTTATTAATCTTTCGTATCCGAACCCTTTCTATTTCTAAGTTGAGGGTTGGAAAAGATTAATCTCCTAAAACTAATTGCATCCTAAATAGTAATAGATTGGCTCAATTTTGACTAGAACTTACCCAAATCTTCATCGTAGCTACATAAAGATATATTAATTTAACCCAGGTCTAAAAAAATGGTGTTTTTGAATTTAGTTGAGTTTGATAGCTTTTCTGATCTCTTTCTACTTTCGTAAGGTCATAGTTATATAAAGCTTGGATAAATTTTTTATGAAGTTGCAGATTTTTTTGTAATTGGGTATACTTCTATAAGTAAAAAAACTACTTTTTTGGCTTAGATTCTGTTCGCAAGTCAAGTCAGCGATCAAGTATAGTAATTGCACAGATAGGTCAGTTCTATTAAAGCGATCGCAAGATTGCCATCAGATTGTCATATTCACTTCATATTCACTCCGTAGACTGTTAAGCCAGAGAGTAGAGATAACGCAAATCAAGGTATCTCTACTTCTCACCCCAAATGCTTCAAACTAATGAGGCTTTCTCGTTTGAAGACGGGAGAGCCGTTTTTTTGTCAGTTCAACTGAGAAGTTTTCTCACAATTTCATATCAATTCTGTCATCTTAAACAATGGTGAGCTAGCTAAAGCACTAAGCTTGTTGCTGCACCATTAAGAATCCAGGATAGGAGTCAAATCGAGGATAAACCCAGGCAGTACATCTTCACCAGACAGTGTAGGCGGTTCCTCGACAGAGAAATAGATAGTTTCTACATCCTGAAAAGGTCGGTAGACTTCAACTAAGGGCGTTTGAGGGTCAATCAACCAACCTAAGCGGGAAGCATTATCCCGGTATTCCCGCATTTTGGCACGTAGCTCATTCAGGGAATCCGTTTTAGAGCGCAGTTCAATGACAAAATCTGGACACAGAGGGGACACAGAGGAGGAAAGCGCTCCCTATCCTCACGAGACAAAGCTTCCCAGCGTTCAAGCTTTACCCAAGAAACATCAGGAGAACGCTTTGCCCCATTCGGTAATCGAAATTCAGTGGAGGAATCAAAGACTTTTCCTAGCTTCGTTTGCTCATTCCAAAGGTAGAGTTTAGCGGTTAGACCTGGGGTCTATGACAGTCCCTTAACTGGTGAAGCATCTAATCGGACGGATTTATCCTCCGATTAGACTCTCCGCGTGAATCCTTTGTGCTTTAGCCAGGGGAGTGTCAAAATAAATTGCCGCATACATATAATTCGGCAATCGACAAACCAAAAAAAATGGACTGTATTCAAATAACAGGGATTCGCTGCTACGGTTACACCGGCTACCTCCCAGAGGAGCAAGTGCTAGGACAATGGTTTGAGGTTGACTTAACCTTAGGGATAGATTTGGCATCCGCCGGAGAAAGTGACGATATTGCCGATACCCTAGACTACCGCCAAGCGATTGAAACCGTTAAGCAGTTGGTGCAAACCTCGAAGTTTGCATTAGTGGAAAAGTTGGCAAGTGCGATCGCGACTGCCATATTGGAATTAGAGCGAGTGCAACAAGTCAGGGTGCAGTTGAGCAAACCTGCTGCCCCCATCCCCGACTTTGGCGGCAAAATCACCATTGATATCACCAGAACACGTCCCACCCGTTCTTAAAACTGTGGTTGTGTTCAACTGCGGTGAATAGAACGCTTTCAGAACGCTCACCGATACCCAGTGCGATCGCTCAAGCTAACGACAGCACTTATCTCGAATGCGATCGCATCCAACTACACTGTGTACCTCTTGGCTCACGATCATCCCAACCTTCCCTATCCAATATCCTATATTCAACTAAAAATCAGTGATTTGAATCACAGTATTTGTAACTTTTAATCACAAAATCCCTAGATAAATATCACACCTCACTTACGCATAACATCACAAAATTGATATGTACTGTATCACCCAGCAAGTAACCGAAAGGTTGAACAATGTTGGAGGTGGACCCTATAGTTCAGCAACAAAGCTATGTTCCTAAGCCGTGAAAGTATACCAGCTAGTTCTGCTGACTGGGTAGAATGCTATGAGAACGTCCACAACAATCTCATTAATCAGACCAAGCAGTTGAAACGGGCTAATCACGAACTAGCTAATGAAATTGCTGAGCGGCAACAGGTAGAAGCAGCTCTGCGACAAGCAGAACAGAAGTATCGCAGTATTTTTGAAAACGCGGTTGAAGGAATTTTTCAAACGACATCTGAGGGACGCTACGTAAACTGTAACCCAGCACTTGCACGCATCTACGGTTATGCATCCTCGAAAGAACTGCTCAGCCATGTTACGAACATCGAGCAGCAGCTTTATGTCGATCCGCATCGCCGTCAAGAGTTTATTCAGCAACTGCGCTCTTGCGATTCGGTGTCTGATTTTGAATCTCAGGTTTATCGCAAAGATGGCAGTATCATCTGGATTTCTGAAAATGCACGAGCAGTGTATGACGAAGAGGGTACATTGCTTTACTATGAAGGCTTTGTTACAGATATTACCCAACGAAAGTTAGCAGAGGAATCGTTACGCGCATCAGAAGCACAACTGAGAGCCAAGACAGAAGAACTAGAACAAGCGCTCAATAAGCTGCAACAGACTCAATCTCAGTTGATACACAACGAAAAAATGTGCAACTTAGGGCATTTAGTCGCTGGTGTTGCTCACGAAATTAACAATCCGGTCAACTTTGTTTGTGGCAATCTCATCCCTGCCAGTCAATATGTTGAGGATTTACTAGACCTGATCAGGCTATACATCCAATACTACCCCCAGCCAGTACCGGAAATTCAATCCAGAGCGGAGGCAATTGATCTGGAATTTCTGATTGAAGATTTTCCTAAAACGCTATCCTCCATGCAGTTGGGAGCCGATCGCATCCGCCAAATCGTTCAGTCTTTGCGAAGCTTCTCACGGCTAGATGAAACCCAAATGACATTGGTCGATCTGCACCAAGAAATTGATAGTACACTGTTAATTCTCAATAATCGACTCAAACCCAAGGGAGACAATCCGGGAATTACCGTTATTAAAGAATACGGAGAGCTACCCTTAGTGAAGGGTTATGTAGGTTTGTTAAACCAAGTGTTTATGAATTTGCTGTGCAATGCGATCGATGCCTTAGAGGAGTGCCCCTCAAAATTCTATTCTGCCAGTGAGTTTGAAGAACCTTATCAATCATGCAACCCTGAAGCTCGTTGTGAAACTCTAGCAAGTCTAGTAAATACGAAGCAAAGGGCAATATGGGCATGGGATAAAGCCTTCGCGGCTCAGCTTTCCCCAACACCATCCCCTCAGTTAATGAGTGAACAAGCTCCTAAAATCATTCGCATCTGCACGCAAGTCATAGGTAACGACTCACAGGGGGAGCCAACTTCTGAAACACGCGCAGTAATTAGGATAATTGACAATGGTTCTGGGATGCCAGAAGAAATCAGAGAACAGATATTTGACCCCTTCTTTACGACTAAACCCGTAGGGAAAGGCACTGGTTTGGGTCTTTCTATCAGTTATCACATTATTGCCGACAAACATGGTGGTCAGTTGCAGTGCATCTGTGAACCTAACCAAGGAACCGAGTTTAGGATAGAAATTCCCATTCAACAGTAAAGACGTGCCAAGACACGTCTTCATCAAACTCCTAGGGTTTTGCTTAGAATCTATGGAGCCTACTAAAATTTTTTACGCTAAATCTAGTTAGCGCCAACTCTTCTTGCGCCGCGCTACTTCCTTGCGTTTGCGTTTTTCCTGCGGAGTTTCAAAATGGCGATGCCGCCTGACATCTGTCAAAATCCCGGATTTTGAGACTTGACGCTTAAATCGACGTAAAGCTGAATCAATAGCTTCGTTTTGACCAACAACGACTTGAGTCATCCTACTTACTAATCAAAAATTCGTTAAATGACAGACAGTTTGTTTTTGATTAACGACAGCGTTAATCGAGGTAAAGCAAGCAGAGCAGGATGCTTAGGGAATTGTACCGCTAAATTTTAGGTGAAATCTCAACCTCTGTTGTTGTCGTGTCGCAAGTCGCAAAAAGCTTTAGTCTTTGTTTCTATGGCGATCTCAGACAAACTGCGATCGCGATAGAGTCTAATAACTGTATTGACTTTTAGCTCTTGACTGATCGACTCAGCATCGTTGAGTGCCTCAATAGCTGCCTATTCTCTCAGCTTAAAGTCTCCAGCTCTACAAAACTTTAGTTGCTCATGTGAGCGAGGTCTCGGTCTGTGGGTAGTCGAGCAAGTTTAGCGATCGCGTACCTGACCAAGATGCCATTAACATTTGCTTGAGAAGCGGTGAAAGGTATACTCTCTAAGTCAATTGGCATAAAACTTATCAATCGATCAAATACTATAAAGGCTTTGATTCGTGTAAGATGCCTGCCAACGCCAAAGAACATAACCTACAGCCGAATTCAAGACTTAATCAATACCCTAGCATAATTGTTTTGATTAATCCCAGTCCCACATCATTGGATTTTGATCCAGATGGTCGGTGACAGATCGTCCAATTGCATCAATTTCTTCTAACTCTTGGGTTGTTAGCTGAACTTGAACCGCCTTAGCATTTTGAGTGGATTGCTCAGCATTACGAGCTCCGGCAATGGCATGGGTTTGTGGCTGGGCAATCAACCAAGCGAGAGACAACTGAGCAAGAGTACATTGATGACGCTCTGCAATTGGACGCAGCTTGTCTAAGGCTTGCTGCGCTCGTTGATAATTCTCACCCTTGAACAGCTTGTTCTTGGTGCGATGATCGCCTTCTGCAAACTCATGACTCTGTCCAAACTTGCCAGTCAGCAGTCCTTGAGCTAAAGAAGAGTAAGCGAGAATCGAGATATTCCTCTTAAGACAGCAAGGCATAGCATCCTGCTCTACTTGACGCCAAAACAGAGAGTAGGGTGGCTGTAAGCTATCAATGCGTCCGTACTGTGCAGCTTCTTCCAACTGAGTACGGGAAAAATTAGAAACGCCAATGGCTCGAATCTTGCCTTGCTCTTTCAACTTATTCAAAGCGTTCATCGTTTCTTCAATCGGAACGATCTCACTGTTAAACGCACCAGAAGGCCAGTGAATTTGGTAGAGGTCAATGTAGTCTGTTTGTAGCCTCTTCAAAGAACCCTCACAAGCCTCGATAACTTGGTCGTATTTGAGATGGTTGGCAAACACATTGGTGGCATATGTTACTTGGTCGCGGACATCAGAGAGTGCCTGAGCAACAACTGCTTCCGAGTGACCGTTCCCGTAAACCTCTGCTG
>JBFLZA010000460.1:0-7784 GCA_040756535.1 Cyanobacteriota bacterium | reverse complement strand
CGATCCCCCCCAGCCCCCCTTAAAAAGGGGGGAGAAGAAGAAGAGGGAGAAGAGGGGAGAGAAGGAGAAAGAATCAAGTACATCTTTTTTATCTCCTGTTTTGTCTTCTGTGTTCCGTTGGGGTGTGATTAGTTTGATGGGGGTTGCTGGGTTTTTAGGGTATCAGCAGTGGGTTGCCGCACAAGATGTTGTACAGCCAGATTTTCAGTTTGTGGAGATTGCGGCAGCTGAGGCGGGGATTTCGACTCACAAAGGTGATATTTTAGAGCGTGTTGACCCACGGGTGCAGCATGTGGCGAAGTGGTTGCTATCGGTTGGGGATGCGATCGCAGTTGCTGATGTGGACAAAGATGGGTTGCAGGATGTGTTTTTGACTTATCCCTTAAAGGATAAAGGCGATCGCGCGGCCTTGTATTTGAATAAAGGGAATTTCCAGTTTGAACGCTTCGAGTTACCGGCTTTAGATGAATTCATTGCTAATCCAGAAACCCAAGGGTTACCGGGTAGTGCTTTGTGGTGGGATTATGACAACGACACCGATGCCGACTTATTGCTGACGGTAGGCTATGGGAAGTCACGGCTATTGCAAAATCGTTTAGTTGAAGCAGGGCAGTTAGGCTTTGCAGATATCTCTCAAGCAGTGGGTATTGATGAATATACCATCAGTCTGACTGCGAATGCTTTTGATATGAACCAGGATGGCAAGCTGGATTTGATGATTGGCAATGCGATGAATCCCTTGCTTCCTGGTTACGACAAACCAACTCACTTTAATATCTTCAATTTACCCGAAGCAGAATATCCCGGCGATCGCAGAATGTTGAATGTGATGCATCGCAGTTGGCATGATGCGGATAATGGCGGGGAGAATTTGTTTTATCTCAATCAAGGGGAGAGGTTAAAGAAGCAGGAGATTAAAGCCTTCGGGTTAGAGGGCAATCGCTGGACATTGGATATTGGTACGGGGGATTTAAATGGGGACGGTTGGACAGATTTATATTTAGCGAATGACTTTGGCCCCGACCAACTGTATATTAACCAGCAAGGTGAGAAGTTTTTGAGTGTGCGAGGCCCATTAGTTGGGGATGTGGGACATGACCCTTATAAGGGGATGAACTCCTCTCTTGGGGATGTGGATAATAATGGGCAACTCGATATCTATGTCTCCAACGTTCACGAAAAGCTGCAAGCAGAAGGCAGTTTGTTGTGGATGAATGCCGGAACTGTCGAACAATCGGGTGCTAAAGCCTTTAAAGACCAAGCGATGAAGCGCAATGCCTTGAATGAAAATCGCTTTGGTTGGGGTGGGGCAATGGGTGATTTAGATCGAGATGGGCGAATAGATATCCTGCAAGCGAATGGCATGGTGGACAACAGTTACGATCAGCACCAGTCAGCAAGTCATAATCAGCGAATCAAGGGCAAAATTACAACGCCTCACTTTTTCAAACGCAACCCCACAGAGGAAGGTTGTGCCGATTTTTGGTATTGGAACGCCCAAATTGCCCTCACCGGCCCTGATATTCATGGTTATGCCGATCGCTGGGCGGATTTGCGCGATCGCTGTATCTTTCCTTATGAAGACAACCGGGTTTATCTCAATCAAGGGAAGCGTTTTGTTGATGTTGCCCAACAGGTAGGGTGGACTCAACCGGGAAATTCACGAGGGATTGCCCTTGCTGATTTAGATAATGATGGTGATTTAGATGCTTTGGTAACTCACGAGTTTGCGCCTGTGTCGATTTATCGTAATGATGCAGCACCAAAGTCATGGTTAGGGTTGCAATTAGAGGGAGATGGGAAAGCTTGTAATCGAGATGCGATCGGTACTCAGGTAAAAATTAAAACAAATCAGGGTATCCAACTTCGAGAAGTGCAGGAATCCAATGGTTTCTCGGCACAGGGAGACAGGCGTTTGTTATTTGGTTTTGGTAGTGATACGGCTGGTAATATTCCTGTTGAAATTCACTGGTGCGGAAACATGACTCCTCAAATCGTGCAACTCTCAACGAATCAGTATCATCATATCGTTCAAAGGAGTAGTGAGAGGATACCTGAAAAGTCATAATCGAAAGGCTTAAACGGTCAGATCCCCCTAAATCCCCCTTAAAAAGGGGGACTTTGAGAAGATTCTCCAGATTCTCCCCCCTTTTTAAGGGGGGCTGGGGGGGATCAAAGCAACTTTTGATACTTCTCTGACATCCTCATGATTAATCATTAAATTTCATTCGTTTCGATCCCTGATAGGGATTAAGTCGAGTTTAAACTAAAGTAAAATACCCACTGTGCTAGAAGCGAATTGTTTCAATCCCTGATAGGGATTAAGTCGAGTTTAAAGTTGTGATTGATCAGATTGCTCCGATCATCGCTCGTTTCAATCCCTGATAGGGATTAAGTCGAGTTTAAACATAACGATCACTTGGCTTAATCGGTATATTTTAGTTTCAATCCCTGATAGGGATTAAGTCGAGTTTAAACGTTTGCTGACCTTTTCCAGAGAGGAGCCTTTCCTGTTTCAATCCCTGATAGGGATTAAGTCGAGTTTAAACGTCATGCTGGAGCCGGAGCTGGAGGCGGAGCCGGGTTTCAATCCCTGATAGGGATTAAGTCGAGTTTAAACTTGGGTTTGTTCACGAACTCAATCAGGGCAAATTCGTTTCAATCCCTGATAGGGATTAAGTCGAGTTTAAACTAAACGACCTCTTCTTACACCTGGTAGACCCCATCATTGTTTCAATCCCTGATAGGGATTAAGTCGAGTTTAAACATTGTTCAGCCCATTGGACAAGTGTCCAGCCAATTGGTTTCAATCCCTGATAGGGATTAAGTCGAGTTTAAACGCTTCCCCAGTAACCCTCCAGCGTCGGGTTATTCTGTTTCAATCCCTGATAGGGATTAAGTCGAGTTTAAACTGCTCAGGCTGCAACAATGCCTGTACAACCTCAAATCGTTTCAATCCCTGATAGGGATTAAGTCGAGTTTAAACTGAATAGCCGAAGTTCTTTGCACCCACCGGAGTAAGTTTCAATCCCTGATAGGGATTAAGTCGAGTTTAAACGTCATTGGCAGATTTAACAAAGCCGAATAGCAAGTTTCAATCCCTGATAGGGATTAAGTCGAGTTTAAACTTTTCAAGCGATACTGTTGCATCATTACAAGAAAATGTTTCAATCCCTGATAGGGATTAAGTCGAGTTTAAACTTAGGCGATTTACTCAGCCTCTACTACTGTTTGAATGTTTCAATCCCTGATAGGGATTAAGTCGAGTTTAAACTGGGGAATTCCTAAAGTTTCTCAATCAGGTAACGGTTTCAATCCCTGATAGGGATTAAGTCGAGTTTAAACCGATACAACGGTAGTACACCGCTACTATTCTTTTTTCCTATTTTTCAATCCCTGATAGGGATTAAGTCGAGTTTAAACCTGAAGGCTCCCTCGTTTGAGGAGGTTACTTTGATTTTCAATCCCTGATAGGGATTAAGTCGAGTTTAAACCACTGGGGTTTTTTATTGGAGCGAGCGGTGAACCTGCCGCTTTTCAATCCCTGATAGGGATTAAGTCGAGTTTAAACCCGCAGGCATCCAGAACCTTTACTGTATTTAGTTTTCAAGGTGCGTTGGTGACAGTCTCCTCTCATAGTATCATTCCAGAGCCAAAGGCTAACAACAGAAAACAAAAAAATCGGCTGAAACATGGTCATAGCAAAGTTTTCAGAACCCGTGACAACCTCTCTTAAAAAGCAAGGGCGGCAAACCCTTGTGGAATAAGGAATGCAGCCCCAAAATTGCATCAACCTCAGAAAACACCTACCGGTTGTCACATCAAGCGAAAAATATTGAATGCTTTCACCGTTGCTCACTACCGATTCGCTCCACCCTACCCTGGCAACAAGTAAAAATGGGCAAACCGGGAGTAATTAAGCATCATATTTAAAACCGCCCCTTTCATCCAAAATATTGAGTTCAATAAGCCGACGCTTAGAACAGCCTTTTAATGGCGGTGCAATTTTATCATTGTTGAAGATAGCCAGATGCTTCACTATTTCTCTCTGTCTAGCTTCTTCAAGCTGTTGTTTTCTATCGTTAGCCATTGACATTCCCTCCATTTTTAGGTTTGGTATCGCATCTTTTATTGGTTCCGCCTTCAGCTTGGAGTCATCAGGATGTTTGAGGGGAGTTTTGAGCAAAGAAGAGATCAATATTGATGGTTCAAGATTGCCAATGGCTTAGCTGTGATTGTGCCAATAGTTAAACTTACCCTCATGTGACACCAAGACAACTGCAACGGTAACCCTACTCACATCACCACATCCCTGGAGAAGATGGAAGTTGAAGGATGAATAAATGATTCACCTCCAGCTTTCTTACTTCTTTAATCCATGATATTAAGACTACAACACGCCTCGGACTGGCGTGCGATCGCGTTTGTCGTGATTACTTATGCTCTATTACTGTTACCTCTATTTTGGCAAATTCCTGTACTTTTTGCCTTGATTTGGGTGCCGCTAAGTGGCTTATTTTGTTTCTGCGTGGGTATCATCGCCCACAACCACATGCATACCCCCATATTCCAGCATCAATGGCACAACCAGTTGTTTAACGTTGTGCTTACTCCCGCGATGGGACATACAGCGACTCAAATCGTCATTCCCCACAACTACAATCATCACGCTTATCACGGCGGGACTCAAGATTGGAGTCGTCCGGAACTTGCTGGCGCGGGTATGGGAATAGTGCGTCTGATCCGGTATTGGAGGAGGACGCTAAAGAATGCTAGTGGAGGAAAGCACAGGGAGGATGTACCCCCTTTACCCAATCATCTGAAACAAAGCTTGCCTGTGGAAAAGCGTGCTTTACTGGGATTTGTCGTGATAGTTTTAGCGATCGCTCCCCTGAAAGCATTAGTATTTGTTGGGCTACCCTGGATACTGGGTATTTTGTGTATGCTCGGAATCAATCTGATTCAGCATGACGGTTGCGATGCACAATCTCGGTTTAACCACTCCCGCAACTTCACGGGACGCCTTAGCAACTGGTTTTTCTTCAATAACGGCTACCATACGATTCATCATCTCAAACCGACGCTGCACTGGAGTTTATTACCCGAAGCACATCACCGTCTCGTCAAACCCGACATTGCCTCTGAGTTAGACGTGAAATCAATACTGAGTTTCCTGCTGAGTCAATATCTCTTTTCTGATCACTCTGCTGCTACTCCTGCCAAGATTGAAAAGAAATCTCAATTACAAATTCTGTCTCTTTCCCTGGGTTCAAAATAATAACAAATACTAGATAAGCCCCCACGAGGAATCTACCCAGTGGGGAACCTATTGCAGTTTAATTCTCCTGCCTATTTTGATGCTTCCTCTGTTTAATTCATTTTTTCAGTAAAAGAGCAGTTCTTTAATTTATGAGATTCATACTTGTTTTTCTTTGTTAAGTAAATACTCTTAAGTATGAACTAAACTAAAGGACTGAAGGCTACTGAATTTATGAAAAACAGTACTGTTCTTAGCCTGTTATCGATTCATGCACCGGGGATTAGGATTATTCAAGCATAGCCAATTTCCTTTGTATCCTCCACCCGTTGTCGGATTGGCAGCTTGAAGAGGAGTGCTAAAAGTTGTCACGAGACCAAGCAGGACAATGCCTGCTAAAAGAGACTTGATTTTCATGGAATTTAATTTTTGTCAACTGTCAAAAATATTTCATCTGAAAATAGGCTTTTCCGGAAAATAAACTAAGATTGTTTTATTTTATTTTGAGAGAAATTTAGGCTAATCTCAGAAATTAATCAGAGATATGGCTGTAGCGCGATCGCACTTTTTGCTAATTGCCTCTCTAAGATAGGAGTTTCTAGGGGAACGGCTAGCCTTAGCCCTTACAAAAAAATCGTGTAGTCGAAAGCCCACCCCTAAAAGAGGGATGGGAATCAGCTATTGTAAAATGCCTTGATAGCTAACCCTGCCTTCTGGGGGAAATTTTGGCAGACATGGAACTGAATCGGGTTCCTCTTGCTTTCGCTTCATTACTCCATCTGTCGAGCTTCTTTAGATGCGGGAGAATCGTTTCAAAATCCGCAACCGTTAGCCAGTACAGCAGATAAGCCCGTTTACCTTAGAAGTGACAATACACATCTGCTTTCTCCCGATGAAAATTCCATTGAAATCCATCGCCTTGATGGTTCTGCTTGCCAGTCCCTTACTAGTAACAGTAGCGACAGTACAGGCTACTCCCAAACTCTTACAGGGAGGTTCCCTGCTTGAGAAACAAGCTCCTGTGAGGAACACCAATCGCCGGATTGGGCTAGCGCAAACAACCAGAGATGCCATTGTCAAAGACATGGCAAGCCGAACGCTGCTCCCTGCATCCCAACTACGGATTACTAAAATCGAGGGCGCGACTTTCGATGGCTGCCTGAGCATTGCTCCCCGTGATGCAATGTGCCAAAGGATTGGCTTACCTGGCTGGCGTGTTACGGTTCAGGGCAGTCAGTACCGTTGGACTTACCATGCGCTCCCAACTGGGAAGTTTCAACTCAACGGCTTTGCCAGTGCTCCCCGTTCAGTCACACAAGCTGCATTGCAAGATGCCGCTCGACGAGCACGCGTTCCAGTGTCCCAATTGCAAGTGAACTGGGTGGAACAGAAGACTTGGCGCGGTGGCTGCTTTGACCTGCCAGTCCAAGGGGGCTGTACCCCAGTCATGGTGCCGGGATGGCAAGTGACTATAGCCCACGGAGAGAAACGCTGGGTGTACCACACGGATTCTGCTAACACTGTGCGTTTGAACGAGACTGCCAGCAAACTCTAACGTCAGTAGGCAGCGGCCCAACTCAGTGCCATTCGGCTAAAGCCCTTACTGAGGATTGAGCGCGTAATGAATTAACTGCGCCAACTTTTGCCGCAGGGTTTCTAGTCCAAAGCGTTGAGAAGCGGAAATGAACACAGCTTGAGGAAATTCTTCTCGAGCGAGTGCAAAAGTGTCACCATCTACCTGATCAATCTTGTTAAATGCCAAGAGTATGGGGCCTGGTGTGATGGGCATTTCCGACAAAATAGTCATCACCGAACGAATCTGGCTTTGCCATGCCGGATGGGATAAATCCACCAAATGTAACAGAGCATCGGCTTCGGTAACTTCTTCTAAAGTAGCGCGGAAGGAGTCTACTAAAGGAGGTGGCAGTTCGTGGATAAATCCAACGGTATCAGTCAACAAAATTTCGATCGCTTCACCCGTCACCGCGTCGGGAATAGGCAAGCGTCGCGTAGTGGGATCAAGGGTAGCAAACAGTTGATCTGCCGTGTAAACCTCAGCATTGGTCAGTGTATTCAATAACGTAGATTTTCCGGCATTGGTATAGCCGACTACTGCCACTGTCGGAACCTCATGCTGCTGCCGTCGTTGCCGCAATCGCGAACGATGAGCTTGCAATTGGTTGACTTCCTGCTGAAGTCGGGTAATGCGACGCTGAATGGCACGGCGTTCTGTTTCCAGTTTGGTTTCACCGGGGCCGCGAGTGCCGATACCGCCGCCCAATCGTGACATCGCCTGACCCCGTCCTGTGAGACGAGGGAGCATATATTCTAACTGGGCGAGTTCCACCTGCAATTTCCCGGCACGGGATTGAGCGCGTTGAGCAAAGATATCAAGAATCACCTCGGTGCGGTCTACAACCCGGATGCCTGTTTGAGCTTCTATGTTACGGACTTGTGCAGGTGAGAGGTCGCGGTCAAAGACAACGAGGTTAGCTCCCAGCGTTTGCACGGTGAGGGCAATTTCTTG
>JBFLZA010000459.1:0-7803 GCA_040756535.1 Cyanobacteriota bacterium | reverse complement strand
CCTGTATTGAACCTGAATAGTAATTCCTATGGGTGACGTTACACTTTCAGGTCGAAACTTATATCGGCAAAATTACTTGGTGATGGGGGTAGTTAAAGGTAATCGAAAAAATTGTGACGTTGTTCTCCTGTTAACCGCTTGCGCGGTATAACGGAGCTTCCCCACCTCGCGGCTTGGGGCTTCCTGCTTCGCTCGGAGTGAACTAGCACTTAACCGTCTACAGGCAGCAACGAGAAGTCCCCCCGTTGTTGTACAAGCATACATTGTATGCATATCCTACGTTCCTTGAAGATTTTACTTACAGGAGGCAGTGACTGTTAAAGTCTTACTTCCCTGTAAAACCCCCTATCTTCAGTTGTCTAGGTTCCAGTTTATTGTAGGCGCATTACTGCCTATTCATATTTAATAATTGTAGCACATGAAAACGGTAATCAGAGGTTAAAGCTAATGAAGCAAAGCAACCCCTAGAATGGCACTTTGAGTAGGGCAGCTCAGTCATTTAAGAAGTCGATCGCAGATTTATACTCAAAAAAACTTAATATTTCTACAGCACTCGCCTCGTCGCTCATGGAGGTCAATGTTTGAGTCCTCGGATTTGGATTGTTAACCAATTTGCCAATACTCCGGATGTCCCCGGCCACATCCGGCAGTACGAGTTAGGTCAGTTTTTAGTTAAGCAAGGCTGTCAAGTGAATGTGTTCGCCTCAGACTACAACCTGACTCAGCGACAGTACTTAAAACTCAAATTTCCTCAACTATGGCATCTGGAAAATTTAGAGGGCCTGCAATGGAATTGGCTCTATGCCGTTCCCTATCAGGTCAATAACTGGCGACGATATGTGAACATGGTGTCATTCTGCCTAACCTTGTTTCTCATTGGTCTGTTTAAACCAAAGCCAGACTTGATTATTGGCTCCTCGCCGCAACTTTTAGCCGCATTTACGGCTTGGATACTCGCTAAACTTCGAGGTGCTACCTTTTATTTTGAGGTTCGCGACCTCTGGCCTCAAGTTCTGATCGAGCTTGGGGGAAAATCCCCTAATAGCCTGATAGTGAGACTTCTGGCTTGGATCGAAGGGTTGCTGTATCGCCAGAGCGATCGCGTAATTGTCTTAGCATCTGGCTTAGTGGACTACGTCAGCAAGCGTGGTGCTGTTGAGGTCGTTTGGCTTCCCAATGGCCCTGATGTTGAGCAGTTCCAAGTTGAATTGCCCATTGAACTGACTAAAGCCCAATACCACATCGATCCACAGCGAATTTGCCTCATGTATACTGGGGCTCACGGCACAGCAAATTCCCTCAACACAATTGTTGAAGCAGCACAAATCCTCGGCCAAAGCCATCCAGATCGATTTCAGATTTTGTTAGTGGGTGATGGGCCGGACAAAGCCCAATTGATGGAGCAAGCTACTGGTATTCAATGCCTAGAATTTAGACCCCCTATCCCAAAAGCCGAAATTCCTATGCTCCTCAAGGCTGCTGACGGTCTGATTCTCACTCTGAAGGACGTTCCCTTATTTCGCTATGGGGTCAGTCCTAACAAGCTTTATGATGCCTATGCGACGGGTAAACCTGTGGTGGTCGCTGTCGGCGGTACCATCAATCAAGAAGTTCAAGTTCATCAGGTCGGCTTCACCGCAGAACCCGAAGATGCCAAGGGATTAGCAGAGGCAATGATTCAACTCGCTCAAACATCTCCTGAGGAACGGAAAGCGATGGGTAAACGAGGACAAGCTTTGGTCAGTTCAACGTACTCCCGAACCAGAGTGGCAGAAAAACTTTGGGCGTCGATTCAAGAAGACTTATGAGTGCAGATGTATTATTGACTGGTGCAACAGGATTTACGGGAAGCTTTGTCTGTCAACAACTGATTAATCGCGGTATCCCGTTTGATTGCTTAGTTAGACCTTCTTCTGAGAAAGAAAAACTCAAACCCCTGAAATTGAGGTTTGTGGAAGGCGATTTGGACGATCTAGAATCGTTGCGTCGTGTTTTCTCCGGCTATAAAGCCTTGATTAACGTCGCTTCGATTGGATTTGGTGCAGCCCCCCATATTGTCACAGCCTGTCAAGCATCGGGAATCAAACGGGCTATTTTTGTGAGTACGACGGCGCTATTTACGAAACTCAATGCCAAGAGCAAAGTAGTGCGTCAAGCCGCAGAGGAAGCCATTCGATCCAGTGATTTGGACTACACCATTTTGCGTCCCACGATGATTTATGGCACACCGAGCGATCGCAATATGATTCGATTACTGCGCTTAATTCAGCGATCGCCCATTATCCCAGTTCCAGGTTTCGGAACATCATTACAGCAACCCGTTCATGTAGAAGATGTGGCTTGGGCAATTTGTGCGGTTCTTGACAATCCCAAAACCTACCGTCGCGAATACAATATTTCCGGGGGTCAAGTACTCAACTATAACGAGGTCGTTCAAATTGCCAGTCAGGCGCTGGGCAAGAAACCCGCACTTTGGCATATCCCGATCAACCGATTTATAGGTCTGATTCAATTGGGGAAGTCTCTCGGTTTGAAAATGCCAGTCAGTCCGGAGCAAATCTTACGATTGAATGAAGACAAAGTGTTTGACCATCAAGCAGCTAAGGAAGATTTTGATTATTCGCCGAGAAGCTTTACAGAAGGCATTACTCAAGAAGTAGCGCTGCTGTAAAGCGAAGACATGATTGAGTGTGAGTGTGAGTGTGATCTGAATGATGAATTTTTTCTTTCTTGTGCTGGTAATCACCAGTTTTTTCCTCGGCATTTTTGCTGTAGGCTTCATCAAACACAAATTTAGTCAAAAGTTACTCGATATCCCTAACGAACGCAGTTCCCACACACAACCGACTCCCCGTGGTGGGGGTTTGGGGTTTATCATCGCCTTTGCCGTTACCGGAACGATTGCTACTGGATTAGCTTATTACTTCCCCCAACTGCTACCGAGTCAGTTGGCTACCCTCAACCCCATCTGCCTTGGGTTCATCCTTACTCCTCTAGCCCTGATCGGCATTATTGATGATCGGCGTGGTGTTCCAGCAGGGATGCGGTATTTGGTTCAGCTTACAGTTGCGGGAGTGGCGATCGCTTATTTTGGCTCATTTCCTCAACCTTGGCTCACTCCCTTCGGTTTAGTGGGTCAAATTGTAGCAGTTGTGCTTACTCTCATTGGCATGACTGCCCTGATCAACTTCTATAACTTTATGGATGGTCTAGATGGACTTGTTGCTGGCGTTACTGCCGTACAATTGAGCTTTTTAGCGTACTACCTCAATCAACCTCTCTTCTGGCTTTTAGCCGCCGCATTGCTCGGTTTTCTTGGGTGGAACTGGTCTCCTGCCAAAATTTTCATGGGTGATGCAGGTAGTACAGTGTTAGGGGCAAGTGTAGCGATCGCTTTACTGAATACCAACAATGACCCAATCCAAGCGTGGTCAGCCTTAGTAGTTACCTTGCCCTTGCTTGGTGATGCCATGTACACCCTGATTCGTCGTCTGATACGTGGCGAAAATATTTTCAAAGCCCATCGCAGCCACCTTTACCAACGCCTCCAACAAGCAGGTTGGTCTCATGCTCAAGTGGCAAGTACCTATATTGTGGCTACAGGTATTGTCATTTTAGCTATTAACAATTTTGGCTTGATCGGTAGCGGGTTAAGCGCGATTGGAGTAGTTGTTGCAATTGCTATAGGCGAAAAGTATTTGCGATCGCATCGTTCTTCAAATTGTTCATCAAAAATAGGTCAATTACCCAATACTTTAAGCTTATCTGGAAAGTAGGTTTAACTGAGATTTCGCCCCATTGTTTGTAGGAACCCAATTTAGCCCCTGAAGTGGGGATTAAATCGACAAGTTCGAGGCAAAAACCGCCCTAATTCAGTTTTTGGAAGGGCGGTTTTTTATATAGCAATTCTCGGTTCAATAAGGTATATTCATTTAAATCTATTGCCTATTTCCTGTTAATGAATTCCCCTTCTTAAACTAGGTAACTTATTTTTTCTCGAGCCCTAAAGTACATCTGCAAAAGCTGGACGTAGCCGTTGATAGCACCAGAATCCAATCCAAAACACAATCAGAGAAACAGCTGAAGCGATTCCCCATTCTCCCCAATGTTTGACTTCTCCAATCAATATCAAATCACGATAAACTTCTGCGATCGCTGCTAGAGGATTCAACCAAAAAACCAAACCCCGAAACGCTTCTGGGATTATAGAAGCCGGATATACAATGGGTGTGAGATAGAACCAAAGATTTAAAACGACTCCCAACGTCTGAGGAATATCTCGCAAAAATACGGTTAGTCCTGCTGCTAGATATCCCAAGCCAACCGTCAACAGTAACTGGGGTAACCAAATGAGCGGCAACAGTGCCAACGTAGAATTCAAGGTATGGGACGATACGGCCACCAACACAATTAATGCAGCTAAGCCAAACGCGCTCTCAATAAATGTCGATAAAATGGGTACCAATGGTAACAAGGCTAGTGGAAATACTACCTTCTTCACCAAATTGGGCTGGCTGATTACCGAACTCGTTGACTGAATCAATCCACCTGTAAACGCTATCCAGGGAAGCAAGCCGGCAAATAACCATAATCCGAAAATAACGCTGTTATCTTCTGGCAATCCCTTCAGAGTTAACTTCACTTTCAGCACAATCGAGAACACATAAGTGTAAATCAGCAGTTGTGACAGCTGATTCAACAAGGGCCACAAATTACCCAGAACTGACCCTTTGTACCGTGCCTCCAAATCGCGCCGCACTAAAGCCCGCAGCAAGTCAAACTTCGTCCACCACTGCTCACTGAGAGGTAGCCAACGCCTGACTCTCCCAACTTTCCGGACAAGTACCTTGATTTCTTTGAGTAACAATCGCATTCTTGCTCACAACCATCACACCACACCACCTGTTCCCCTTGAAGCTGAGTCAAACAGTGGAGTTCCCACTGCCTCTCGCTCTCAATTGATGGGGAGACATACCACTTGTTTTAAGTTTAAGGGTCTACTAGCCATTCACAGTTATGCCCAATAGCATCAAACTTTAGCCGGGTCATCTTTATCAAATGCCAAATTTTGGTGATAAGGGGTGAACAAGAAGGCTGTTGCGATCGCTTTCTCCAACGCCTTGTTGTCGCTATCTTTTTTTTTGGCAAAATTGTCAGTGGTGATCAACACTTTAAACTCTCCGTCTTATTGTAGAGTCCCTGATTCCGGTACACTGTGGAATGATTCATCGTAAGGAAACACAGATGGAGATTGGGCAAAAAGTAAAAGTCTTCCGCTTGAGAGATCGGGTATCTCCCAGAATTGTCAGTAAACTGGGAAAAGTCGGCACCATCAAAGATTTCAGAATGACTGATGGAAGTAGCGTTGGTGTAGTCGTGCAGTTTGACGACAACTCCGCTACTTGGTTCTTTGAAGACGAACTCAAACCTGTAGAGTAGAAAGTTAACGATGGCCCTGATACTCACCTTCTTGGGCAAAGGCGGCACAGGTCGCACTACCGTAGCGATCGCCGCCGCCAAAAAGCTGTCTGGCCTCGGTCAGCGAGTGCTCCTGGTAGGACAAGACCCCGGTCCTGCCTTCGGACTATTGCTGGGGGCACCTACTGGCCCTGACCCCCAGGAAATTGGCGCAAACCTCCATGTTGTGCAGTTACAAACCACATTACTGATGGAACGGGGCTGGGAAGAGGTTAAAAATCTAGAAGCGCAATATTTGCGATCGCCCACCCTGAAAAATGTCTTTGGTCAAGAACTGGGCATCCTACCGGGAATGGATAGTGCGCTGGCACTAAATGCCATTCGGGAGTATGACAATAGCGGTAAGTATGATGTCATCATCTACGACGGCAGTGGTGACCAAGCTACCCTGCGGATGCTGGGGATGCCAGAGGTTTTAAGCTGGTATATCCGCCGCTTTCGGAAAGTTGTGGAAAGTTCCGATGTTTGGAAATCGGTATCGCCGTTTATTCAACCCGTCACTAGCGCTGTCCTTAACGTGTCGTGGACTGGGGAAAGCTTCGCCCAAGAACCCACCCAACAAGCTAACACGCTGCTGGAACAGGGTAAAGCTGCGCTCGCTGACCCCAACCGCGTTGCTGCTTACGTGATAACCACTGGTGATGTGGCATCCCTTGCCACTGCTAAATACCTCTGGGGGAGTTCCCAACAAGTCGGACTCACCGTTGGGGGTGTTCTTCTCAACCAAATCCCCGCAACACAACCATTGACCGCTGAATTTGCCCCGCTTGAGGTCAGCGCCCTCCCTAGCTTGTCAGCAATTGATGACTGGCAACCCTTGATGGACGCCCTGCCAGATTTCAAGCAAGCCTCTCAGGCACCCAGACCCATTACCATAGATATTCCTGGTCGTCAAGTCCGCTTATTCCTGCCCGGTTTTGACAAAACGCAGGTTAAACTCACCCAATACGGCCCAGAAATCACGGTTGAAGCGGGTGACCAACGGCGCAATATCCTGCTGCCTCCGCAATTGAGCGGCCAATCGGTCAAAGGTGCTAAATTCCAAAATAGTTATCTCATACTTTCTTTGTGATTGGTTATTGGTTAGTGATTAGTAGTTAGTGGAATGTCAGTAGTTTAGGGAATAGTGAGCGAAAAGCGCTTAAAACTGACCTCATCACCCCTACCGACTAATCACTAACCAACTAGCTGCTCATCCCTAACAACAGACCAAGGACTAAGGACTAATGACGAATGACAACATAGCCGAACGCAGCGCCAAGACTCGGCAGTTGCTGGGCATGAAAGGCGCAGCCCCCGGTGAAACTTCGATTTGGAAAATTCGCCTCCAGCTAATGAAGCCGATTACCTGGATTCCCCTGATCTGGGGCGTTGTATGTGGTGCGGCTTCTTCGGGTGGATATAGTTGGACACTGGAAGACATTCTCAAGGCAGCAACTTGTATGTTGCTGTCTGGGCCTTTGATGACGGGTTATACCCAAACTCTGAATGACTTCTACGATCGCGAAATCGACGCCATTAACGAACCTTACCGCCCTATTCCTTCGGGTGCGATTTCTATCCCCCAAGTTGCTACCCAAATTGTGGCACTGCTTGTTGCCGGAATTGGTCTTTCCTACGTTTTAGATCGCTGGGCGGGTCATGAGTTTCCTACCATTACTTGTATTGCTATCGGCGGTGCCTTCCTCGCTTACATTTACTCTGCCCCACCCCTGAAACTGAAGCAGAATGGTTGGTTGGGTAACTATGCTTTGGGTGCCAGCTATATTTCCTTGCCTTGGTGGACAGGCCATGCGCTGTTTGGTGACCTGAACTGGACGATTGTCATTCTCACCTTGTTTTACAGTCTGGCTGGATTAGGGATTGCGGTGGTTAATGACTTCAAGAGTGTAGAAGGCGATCGCCAACTCGGTCTGCAGTCACTTCCTGTGATGTTTGGTGTCGGTACAGCAGCTTGGATTTGCGTGTTGATGATTGATTTATTCCAAGCAGGAATTGCGGGTTATTTAATCAGCATCCATCAGAACCTCTACGCCGCCATCTTGCTGCTGCTGATCATCCCCCAAATCACCTTCCAAGATATGTATTTTCTGCGTGACCCCCTAAAAAATGATGTGAAGTATCAAGCTAGCGCTCAACCCTTTTTAGTGTTGGGAATGCTGGTTGCGGGGTTAGCTTTGGGCCATGCTGGCGTTTAAACCGGTGACATCCTCCTACACCAAATCGAAGATTATGGTGTAGGCTTCCCAAAATCACTTTTGGGCATTCCTAGTTCTTCCCTGGCGGGGTTTCGCCTCTGACCTAGGCGGAGTTTCCCCCGCCCCC
>JBFLZA010000458.1:0-7810 GCA_040756535.1 Cyanobacteriota bacterium | reverse complement strand
GAAAATTGCCACGGGTGCCACCGCCAGAGAAACAACTATCTAGTACTGCTGTGACATTTTCTGTGTTTAAAGCCGACATTAATAGAAACAAGGTGCGTCCCATGATGTCCTGTGCCACCCCATTTTCTCCATCACCAGCTGGTACGATGGTGCTATTTAAGTTATCTTTTATACATTCTTGGATCGGGTCAGGGTCGGAAAGTCGAGACCCGTGACCGGAAAAATGAAAAACAACGATATCTCCGGGTTTTGCCTGTTTAATTAAGTGTTCTTCAAAAGCTGTTAAAATATTGCGACGAGTCGGCTGTTTATCTGGGGTTTCATCACTGGTTAACCGGACAATATCACTAGGATTGAAGCCAAATCGGTGAATTAGAAGTGCTTGCTGTAAATCTACATCCGTAACGCATCCTTCCAAGTTGCCGAATCTCTGGCTAGCTGGATACTGATTAATTCCGACTAGAAGTGCTAGTTTTCGAGGGGTGTTTTGGGCGAGAACTTGAGCGTAGCGATTCCCCTGCTGGATAATATCTAAATGGCTTAATCCCAAGGTGGCTAAGGTTGAGCCAGCAAGTTGTAAGAAATGACGGCGTTTGATGTAGACCATGATTGAAGACCCAGGATTTTTATGGAAAAGGAACGAGTTGACTCTAGATTGAGAGATTTGCTTATCCCTGATGCTCAGAACACTTTACAAAGTGCATCGGAGAAAAACCGTTGTAGTCGCATAGCCTTAAGAGTCCAACTTCAGCCGCACCAAATGACTTGCTGTTCTATATCTCTCACGATTAGGGGCTTATGCAAAAACTAAAATGTACAAATCCCTGCAAAACTGCAGTACAGCTTTAAGCGAAAGTTTGTCTTTGCTCATTCTCACACTCAGCTACGGTACGTTTAATGTTGTTAACCCACTTAACCACCTCTCTAACCAACATCACGCATGGCAACTGAGATCGAGCGCAAATTTCTAGTCAAAGGCGATGAGTGGAGAACCCTCGCTACGGGTACTGTATATCGCCAAGGTTACCTTTCCACAAAAAAAGGCTGCACCGTGAGAGTGCGCCTAGTGGGAAATCAAGGTTATCTCACCATCAAAGGGTTAACGCAAGGCTTTTCCAGAGCGGAGTATGAGTATCCGATTCCAGCAGAAGATGCTCAAGAAATGCTAGATAATTTATGCGAAGCGCCCCTGATTGAAAAAACTCGATACAAAATTGAGTACGCTGGCTTGATTTGGGAAGTAGACGAGTTTGCGGGTGAAAATCAAGGATTAATTTTGGCAGAAGTTGAACTCAAGGACGCAAATCAATCCATTGAACTCCCCGACTGGATTGGCAAAGAAGTTTCAGATGATCCTAGGTATTACAATGCCAATTTAGTTCAAAATCCCTATAGCCAGTGGTCAGATTTGTAGGTGGGCAGTGCCCACTCTACTACAGAATCAAGCAACTCGGCTGCCCCAATCAATGTAGGGTAATTTAGCAGCCGTCGCTTGAATTTGGTCAACTTGGGCGATGAGTTGTCCGCAAGTATCCCAGGTGCCTGTCGTTAGCATTTGCCGTGGCCCCTCACCTAGAGTCACAGCAGATTGGAAACCACCACAATGGACTTGCATCGCTTCTAAATCTACTGTCATTGGTGCTTGGGGATTCTCTTTCAGGATTGTTTGTAACTGCTGAATTGTTTCTGTTGGTGCTGTTAGGCAAGGAATTCCGATCGCCACACAGTTACCAAAAAAGATTTCAGCAAAACTTTCTCCAACAATGACTTGAATTCCCCATTTCGATAAGGCTTGAGGAGCGTGTTCTCGTGAGGAACCACAGCCAAAGTTGCCGTTAACGACTAAAATATTAGCGCCTTGATATTGAGGTTGGTCAAACGGATGTTGCCCCTGTGCCTGTGTGCGATCGTCGGCAAACGCTTGTTCTCCCAACCCATCAAACGTAACACACCGCAAAAATCGAGCCGGGATAATGCGATCGGTATCGATATCATTACCAACGACAGGAATTCCCCGTCCTGAAACTGCTTTGACTTGACTCATGAATTCAATCCTCTTTGCTTACTATTTACCCAACTGCATTGCATTCTGATGGCAGGGCGGGTTTTGTATGAGATTGGCTGGTTAAAAATTTCGATTGTCCCTAAACCCGCCCCTACTTCTTCCCTCTTACAAAGAATGTAGTAATTTCGTGCCAAACTCCCTTGTCTGTAGCTATTGTCTCAATTTCTGCCCTGAATTCCGCTTTCAATTGCTCAATTTGCTCATTTGATAGATGTAACAAAGGATGACCGTTCGGGCAAAGCCATTTTCCTTTCCAAGAATTTTTAGCATCATCGAGACTGAGATAACTACCGAATTGCTCTGTTTTTATTGTGATATCTTTAAATCCTATCTCTTGAAGTAGGGTACGACATTTTTCTGGCCTTCCAAGTGGTTTGTGGAGATTCGGCAGCGAAAAGCCATACTTAGCGCATACTTTAGTAATGACAGGTGTAAAAAACGATGTCTCAGACCAACAGGAAAAGGCGATCAGTCCACCATTTTTGAGCCCGCGATACCAATTGCGTAATGCCGTCGGGATATCACTCAACAAGACAATGGCTGTGGCACAGAAAACCGCATCGAAACGCTCATCCTCAAAGTTGAGCGATTCGGCATCAGCTTCAATCAGTTCGATGTTTTGTAACCTAGCTGCTGTGATTTTTTGTCGTGCTTGGTCGAGCATTCCTGGGGTAAAATCGACGCCGATTACTTTACCTTCAGCACCTACTCGTTCAGCAGCAGCGATCGCAATTATCCCCGTCCCCGTGGCTACATCTAAAATCTGTTGTCCGGGTTGCAGGTGAGCCAATTCAACGAGAGGAATCGCTCGACGATAGGTAAAATCATTGTCATAGTCGGTTCTCGTCTCGTAGAATGCCCTGATTTCCTGCTTATATTCGTTGGGATTCGTCTGCCGGGTCATGTTGAGGTCAATCTTTATAGGCAGTAGGGTGCCTTCACTCCGTTAAAACACTCTACCATCTACATTCGCTACTGCGATCGCTCCTAGGCATTCTCTTATGGTTCGTCTCCCAAATCAAGGAGGGCTGGCTACAGACAATATCAGCTTTTACATCATTTTCTGGGGAAGAAGCCAAATTAATGGCAAGGTTAGTGGAGCCATACAAATGACATACTCAAGAAATAGCTTGCACAACTAACTGTGCGACGCTATCAATTTGCTTGATGGATTATGTTTCTTAGTAAACGAGACTACCTTTTCTGAACTAGTGATGCCCATTGCCTAAAGCAGCAAGAATATTACTCAGCCAAATGATGATTATTATTAATGAATAACATAAACATTGTATCGAAACTTTTATGGCTGAAATTGAGATAGTCTGCGGCTACTTCAATCAGTTGGATGTTTCGTAAATCTGTTTTGTAGCGGTAAATACCTTTGAGAATCTACTTCTTAAGTAGGAGTCAGAATCTACTTCTTAAGCAGCAGATTTCCTTAGGAGTAATAGTTAGGATGGGAATGTGGAAATACGCAAAGATATTATGACTGATAACAAACAGCCTTTTAATCAATTTGACGCAAAGCCTGACTTCCAGGAAAAGATGGTTGTCAATCTTGAGAACCAGCAGCCTCAGGATCAGAGTGACGTAAATGCAGAATCTGAGGAAGATCCATCCTCAGGCCCACGCATCGGTGCGAGGGTAGCTGGAGCAGCAGTCGGTGGTATAATGGGTGCTCGCTCTGGAGGAGTTGTAGGTGCTGTAGCAGGTGCAGTTGCTGGCGCTATGATTGGTAAGGGCACTGCTGATACGGTTAACCGCGCTGTAGATAATTTAGGGGATGCAGCACACACTGTAGCAGAGGGTGTTAAAGACACTGTAGAAGAAATCGGCACAGCAGCAAAGGAAACTGTTGAGGACGTTAGGCCATCTATTAAAGGTACAGCAGAAGCTGTCAAAGAGACAGTTGAGGAGACTAAACCTTCGATTAAAGGTATAGCGCAATCTGTCGATCAGACCGTGAGGGAAAGCAAGCCTTCTGTAGTAAACGCAGTCCAGGGGGCATCCGAAGAAGTCAAGCCTACGATTAGAGAAGTAAAAGATTCAGTCAAGCATACAATTGAAGGTGTTCAGCCTTCTGTAGAAAGTGCAGCAAACTCTATTAAGAGTACTGCCGATGAAGTTAAGCCTTCCGTTAAAGCTGTAGCTCAGGAAATTGAAGGTGCCACCAAGGATGTTCGATCAACTGTAAAATCTACAGCGAAGGCAGTTGAGCCATCTATAAAAAGTGCAGCCGAATCGCTTAAGTCATCGGGCAAGAGTGCAGCTGAATCGCTGAAGTCATCGGGCAAGAGTGCAGCCGAATCCATTAAGTCATCGACTAAGAGTGCAGCTGAATCGGCTAAAGGTGCAGCGCAGGATGTGAAATCATCCGCCCAAAGTGCAGCCGAATCCGCTAAGGAATCGGCTAAAGGTGCAGCGCACGATGTGAAGTCATCTGCTCAAAGTGCAGCTGAATCCGCTAAGGAATCGGCTAAAGGTGCAGCGCACGATGTGAAGTCATCTGCCCAGAGTGCAGCCGAATCCGCCAAAAAACAGGAAAATAAGGATACGGATATCCACGTTCACGGCAGTCCTGAAATCAAGGAAAGAGTTGTCATTAAAGACGAGAGAATCATTAAAGACAAGGCGAAGTAAGAACTTGACTCAAGCGGCTTAAAGCTAGCACTAAGAGTTTAAGACTATAGATGCTAGCAGTTCAGATACCCGACTTCTTAGAGAAGTCGGGTATCTCGCTTTCACGAATCATTGAGGAGTGCTATAAACAAGCTGATTACAGCAACTCCCGAACATCAGAAACTGTACCCTTCACAGCAGCAGCAACTACCATTGCCGGACTCATCAGCAGGGTGCGTCCCGTTGCCGAACCCTGACGGCCTTTGAAGTTACGATTCGAGGAAGATGCGCTAATCTGATTACCTTGGAGTTTATCGGGATTCATCGCCAGACACATGGAACATCCGGGTTCCCGCCACTCAAACCCAGCTTCCAAAAAGATTTTATCCAGTCCTTCCGCTTCCGCTTCCTGTTTCACCCGTTCCGAACCGGGGACGACAAACGCCTTTACCCCCTCAGCTACGTGTCTGCCTTTGGCAAATTTAGCCGCTTCCCGCAAGTCGCTCAAGCGTCCATTGGTGCAACTACCGATAAAGCATACATCGATTTTGGTGCCTTGAAGCGGTGTTCCTGGAGCCAGTTGCATGTAGTGGTAAGCTTCTTGTGCGATCGCTCTTTCACTCTCCGGCATAGTATCCGGTGTGGGAACCACTTCATTCACGGCAATTCCCTGTCCTGGAGTAATCCCCCAAGTTATCGTTGGCGCAATCTGGGCCGCATCAAAGGTGACGACATCATCATAAACAGCATCCTCCTCACTGCGGATGCTCTTCCACCATTCCACAGCTTTATCCCAGTCTTCACCTTGGGGAGCAAAGTCTCTACCCTTGAGGTATTCAAAGGTCACCTCATCGGGGTTAACATAGCCACAACGAGCACCCCCTTCGATCGCCATATTGCAAACCGTCATTCGTTCTTCCATACTCATTGCCTGGAAGGTAGTACCAGCAAATTCATAAGCATAGCCAACCCCACCTTTTACACCGAGGGTGCGGATGATATGGAGGATGACATCTTTGGCATAAACGCCAGGAGGCAATTTGCCATTAACTTCAATTTTGCGGACTTTTAGCTTAGACAGGGCAAGGGTTTGGGAGGCTAAGACATCGCGGACTTGGGATGTACCGATGCCAAATGCGATCGCACCAAATGCCCCATGCGTAGCAGTGTGAGAATCGCCACAAGCTATAGTCATTCCGGGTTGGGTTAACCCCAATTCGGGTGCAATTACATGAACGATGCCCTGACTGCCAGACCCAATGTTATAAAAGCGAATGCCGTGTTCTTTACAGCTTTTTTCCAAGGCTTGCATCATCTCCTCTGCCAGGACATCGACAAAAGGACGTGCTTGGTTATCGGTAGGAACGATATGGTCTACGGTAGCGACAGTGCGCTCAGGATACAGCACCGTTAGTCCCCGTTCCTGTAGCATGGCAAAGGCTTGAGGACTGGTAACTTCGTGAATTAAGTGTAAACCAATAAATAGCTGAGTTTGACCGGACGGTAGAGTCCCTACGGTATGGTAGTCCCAAACTTTATCAAATAGTGTTCTCTCGCTCATGAGAAAAGGTAGATACCTTGAATCTTAAGGATAGTGACCAGTCACCAGTTGCGATCGGCGATCGGTCAGATGCTTGAATCTTTTATTGTAGAACGAGCGCGTCACTCACATCAGCTTCGGCGATCGGATGAACATTTCTGAGAGTTGTTGCTCACTCGTTCTCAATTAGGCATCCTTGAATCAGGATATCTTTCCTTTGCCTTTGCTGTTGTGGCTAGAGTAGACCTAGATTATGCCTCTTTTTGAAGCGTTTTATATTTTAGTTTTAGATGAAATTCGAGCGCAGCCTAAGCTAGAAAACGAACGTAGGTGGTTAGAATCTACACTGGGTATTTCTGAGAAAGTTATAGATGTTCTTATAGAAATCCTTGACTCAGGAGACTGGCAACTAAAATTAGCTGCCACTGGTTTTAAGCGATTAAAACAATTTAATCTACCCGTAGCTAGCTTTGCTAGACATTTTGGAGACTGGCACGCTTGGAAATTTAAGGACAAGAGGGCTAATTACGAATCGCTTTGTCGTAGTGCATTACTAAACCTTGCTTGGAAAAAATTTGATATTGCTGAAGTGAAAATTAATGAAGCAAAGTTTATTTATGATGATTGGGCATTTGCACATCATGTATATGGACTCTTGAGGGGTCTTCAAGAAAATACAGATAGTGCCAGATTTGAATTGGGGCTAGCACTGCAACGAGAATCTTCTGGCCTTGTAAAGCAGCGCCTAGAGAGAGCTATTAGACTGCTAAACTGATTCCAGCTTATTCTTAGCGCTCCTCCAAGCGTTGCTAATGCTGCTGTCATAGAGACGTAGTAAATCTGCACTCCTAGCATCAAGCCTCTGTGAAAGAAGTTGCACATTGTATGCAACAAAAGCCTTAATAGTCCTCTGGTAAATCAAGTATACCAAAGGCGATCGCACATACCTCGCCAGCAAAAACGCCCACCGATATCGGTAGGCGTTGCTATCTGATCAAGCTTCCATAATACAGATGTCACTGAAAGCAGATCACTTACCACTTCAGCAGATTAAACTGCTCCATATCTACTGTTTCGCGGTTGCGGTAAATCGAAAGCACGATCGCTAAACCAACGGCTGCTTCTGCTGCTGCTATAGTAATGACAAACACTGTAAAAACTTGCCCCTTAATCTCTTGAGGGTCTAAAAAGTTAGAGAACCCCATTAAATTCAAGTTCACAGCATTGAGCAGAAGCTCAATTGACATCAACACTCGGACAGCGTTGCGGCTAGTAATTAAGCCATAAATGCCAATGCAGAATAAAGCAGCGGCAAGAAGTAAAAAATACTGGAGTTGCAGTTGCATGAATCTTCTCAGTTATGAACGGAAGTAGAGTTAACCAGTAGACCTATCACTGGTAGATTAGTTTAATTAACTGCCTTAACGGGGTCTATCTGAGGAATTACTACCCAATGATGCCAGTTCACGAGGACGCTCTGGTAACTTCGAGAATTCTGGCGCTTTTGGCTCTCTAGGAACCAAGTCTTCGGGGATAAAATCACGACGAGCAAGGATAATAGCACCCACCATTGCCATCAACAACAG
>JBFLZA010000457.1:0-7834 GCA_040756535.1 Cyanobacteriota bacterium | reverse complement strand
CAGAAATCACTTTCGTGCCATCAGGGCTGATTGCTACTGCATTTACCGAAGAGCTATGACCCTCCAGGGTAAGCAGTTGTTCTCCTGTGTCCAAATGCCACACTTTGAGAGTTTTGTCCCATGACCCAGAAATCACTTTTTTGCCATCGGGACTTATTGTTACCGCATTTACAAAGGAGCTATGACCCTCTAGGGTAAGCAGTTGTTCTCCCGTGTCCAAATGCCACACTTTGAGAGTTTTGTCATCTGACGCAGAAATCACTTTTGTGCCATCGGGGCTTATTGCTACTGCATTTACAAAGGAGCTATGACCCTCCAGGGTAAGCAGCTCCTCTCCCCTATCTAAATGCCACACTTTGAGAGTTTTGTCAGATGACCCAGAAATCACTTTCGTGCCATCGGGGCTTATTGCTACTGCTGTTACCCCATAGCTATGACCCTCCAGGGTAAGCAGTTCCTCTCCCCTGTCTAGATGCCACACTTCGAGAGTTTTGTCAGATGACCCAGAAATCACTTTCGTGCCATCGGGGCTTATTGCTACTGCTGTTACCCCATAGCTATGACCGGAGAGGGTGCGTAGTAACCGTCCACCAGGTGGCGTTAAGCTGGCTGTCAAGGGTCGCAACCAAGGGGTTTGTTTCCTCTGCTTTGCTACCGATAGCATTTCCTGAATCGAAGGCACTTGAAAGCTCTGCATTCGCCCCCACAATTGCTCTGCCAGTTGCGTCTTCTCCTTACACAAGATATGTGCTGATAGTTCTAGCGCTCCTTGAATTAACTTCAGCGCTTTGACATTCTCTGCGTGTGATTCTTCTGGAGTGTCAATCAGCTCATAATCGGCAATCAGTGCCTGCACCCCAAACTCTGGATGCTCTATCTTTTGTATCAGGAATTCAAAGTCAATTAGAAGTTTAAAATACTTCTCTAAATGTTCTGGCTTTTTTGACCTTACTAGATTAGATAAGCCAGCTAAACGAGCGCGTTGCAAGGCAGGGCTTTTGGATGCTAGCTTCTCATCAGCTTTGACTCTTGATGCCATCTTATTCTTAAACCTGTAGAGT
The DNA here is from genome assembly GCA_040756535.1 of Cyanobacteriota bacterium. Taxonomy (GTDB): domain Bacteria; phylum Cyanobacteriota; class Cyanobacteriia; order Cyanobacteriales; family Coleofasciculaceae; genus JBFLZA01. The sequence continues at coordinate 6,773 of JBFLZA010000457.1, read as the reverse complement.
CAGAGGTGATACTCCTCTTTTACTAATCTGGCAGGAGTGAAGTTTTTCGAGCTGAAAATCTAGGTAGAGTCGCCAAATAATTTACTCGAACGCTTCGCTCCTACCTTATCTTGTCTTCAATATAGGTAGTCAGCAATCCGCTGATTAACCTCCTGAAATAGCTTGCGGGTTGATTGCAACTCCCGTTTATTTTTTAGGAAGTCAAGAAAACTCGCATGATAGAAGCTGTAGCAGAGTTCTCCATCTATTTCCTTCTTCGTCAAATACTCAACCCATTCCTCATCCAAAACTCTTTGCACGTCAAATTCATCTTGGTCAGCAATTCCGGCAATCATTTGACAGGTAATAGGTGTCCCAATTTCTACTAAAATAAATAGGAGAATTACCTTTTCTTTCTGGGGGGCTGTATCCATTTTCATCCGCACCCAATGAACTTGGTAATAATCCTGAAGACCATCCGGTAATCCAGTTAAACCCAGGTCATCATAAAATCCTTTAGCAATCTCAGGCAGGACATAGCGCAGGTACATAAAGTTGTTTTCACTTTTAGTGGCTACCTGCTCAACAAGTGCATCATCAGTAATCTGGCGCTCTTGCATCCACTGCCTGATTGCATCCTTATGCTCTGGGTCGCCATTCAGAAAGAAACGTATATATTTTTCTACATCTTCACGATTTCGAGTAGCATATTCACTTTCTCTTAAATCTAACTCTTTGACCGGAATATTCGGAGACACAGCCAAACGCTTACTTCCAAGGGTATAGGGTCGTCGGGTTAGCAAGAAATAAACTCGTTCGGGAGGTTCCTTAGGTAAAAATAAAAGATTAGCCTCTCCCGTTTCTTGCTCTACCTCATCCAAAGCATCAATAACAATAACCAGGCGTTCATCCGCCGCCAGTTTCTCGCTGACTTTTTGTAATAAGGTCGTTAAATCATCTTTCTGGGCATTCACCAATGGATATCGCTTGATTAGTTGCTGGCGAATACTTTCTAAGAACAGTTCAGGTTTATTCTGACCTGTAGCGCGAATATTGAAATAGCAGGGAGGAAGCTGCTCACTATTCTCAACGTACTTAGCCGCAATAGCACTTTTCCCCATTCCCGCGTCTCCCACTACCGTGAAGTACCCCTTGGAATTCTTATTCTGGAATTCTTCAAACGCTTTAAAGACAAAATTCCGACCAGTAAATATCCGAGTTTTTTCTTCGATTAACGGTTTAAACATCTTGGGGTAGATGTCTAACTCCCAGTCAGGGTAAGGTTCAAATTCCTGAGATTTAGTGCGTTTGGCTACCTCGATAAATTTTTGCCCAAATTCTTCTAATTCAGAGCAGAGGTCAACGTTCGCTTCTCGTATCTCAGCTCCTAATTCCGTCTCTTGCCCTTGAGGAGAAAGAAGTTGTTTTGTCTGTTTTAGAAAAGCTAACGGACAATTAAAATTGTAGGCATCCCAAAACGCTTTCTTAATCTCTTTTTCTCGCCAAAGTTTAAGGATTGGCTCAGGCTTACCAACACCATACTCGACTAAAGCGTAAACATAAACACCATCCAAATCTTTAGGCGGTTGTACCGGGTCAAGATTGACTTCCTTTAAGATTTTGACCACAAGCTCATTACGCTGGGCTTGTTGGAGTGCGAAGGAAGCAGCAGGTTTAGCAATACTGGTAATCGCTTTAACTACGGCAGGAATGGCGGGAATGGGATTCGTCATTGCTGGTTGAAGAGTACGATTAGTACAATTTTGTCCGAACTGAGCGTAGATGGTGTGAGCGCGATCGCTTTTGTTACAGTGTAGGCAGAAGGTTACTGGCTTAAGCATTCATCTGTTCTTGACCTTGAAGAGAGGATGCACCCCGTAATATTTGTCATTGGCTCTGGCGCGACTCAATTCACAGAAAATCTCCAGAGCTTTGGCTCGGTCTAATATGCAGATATTTGCTGGTTGTCTCCAAGCTAACGTGACCTAATGTTGCTTGCACCAGAGCGATCGGGGCATGATTTTCCAGAGCATGAGTAGCATGAGCGTGTCTTAACCAGTGAGGCGAAACCTTCTCAGCCTGCGGCAGTTCCGCTCGAAGAGCAGCACGCTTAACGATGCGGTGAATGTGTGCAGGAGCCAAAGCACGACCGCTGGCACTGGCAAAGACGGGAGCAGAAGCAGGAGCCTTCCCTCTAAATTCCTGAAGCGACTGAGCCAGAACCGGAGGCAGCGTAATTTGTCGAGTTTTTCCCCCCTTCCCATAAACCGTCAATTGGTACGTTCCCAAGTCCGTTCTCGGTATAAAATGCTTCCATCTCAAATCACACAACTCAGAAACTCTCACTCCAGTTTTGTAGAGAGTCGTGAGAATCAGTTTGTTGCGCTGGTCAAGTTCGTTGTCGAGCAGTGCAGCTACCTCATCCTTCGTGAGAATTCGCTCCACGAGGGTTTGTTGTGGAATCGGTAATTTGAATTGTTTGGGAATCGGCGATCGCTTAATCGGCGAATTGTCGAGTTCTACTATTACACAGTGTAAGAGCTGGAAGCGCCATAAATGCGTGGGAAATCCAGAAAATCGCCGTTTTTTCTCCCGTTATTGAGAATACACTCCAGCTTGTTGCGACTTGAAGAGCTTGGGTGATGCCAAGTAATACCCCAGTCGAGTATGGCTCAGATTGCTATTGAGCGTTGTGTAAGTCAAGATTACAGAAAGCTCTTCATTCATCAGGGATAGTACCACCGCGCCTAAAAGATGCTGGAGTTCAACCAAGTTAATCGCCCTACCCTGTTTCCAGAACTTACTGCCCTGGAAATCGAGCAATACCTCGCTAGTGGGCTGTTTCGTGGGATTGGAAAAAAGACTGCCGCGCTACTCGTCTCTCACTTTGGTGCAGACACCCTCAACGTCTTGGAACAGTCCCCAGAACAACTGTTTCAAGTCCCTCGACTCCAGAGGTATCGTATCGCTGCGATTACAGAAGCTTGGAGAGAGAGTTCATCCAACCCAGTGCGAAGTGCGATCGCTTGGCTGTTGGGACTCTCTACTCCCTTGGGGCTAACCCTGAAACTCTGCGAACACTACGGACACCAAACTGAAGCGGTACTTAAGAGCAACCCTTATCGCATCATTGATGAAGTTGAGGGGGTTGGGTTTAAAACTGCCGATGCCTTAGCGCTAGCGATTGGCATTTCTCCTCATAGCGAACAGCGCTACTCTCAAGGTATTGTTCAAGTTTTAAAAGATGCGTTGAGTGAAGGACATTGTTTTGTCCCTTTTCCTCAATTACTGATGCGAGCGCTGGAACTGCTCTCTTTGGACAAGCATACTCCCGACTCTTCCGATGTGCAGGCGGTCATTCAATCATGCCTGACGAACCAAACCCTGGTAGAAGGGAACGAAGATGACAGCATCTACCTCAAGAGAGTCTACCGCGCTGAACTCAACGTCGCTTTATTCGTTAAAGCGTTCAAAGCTCAACAACAGCAGTCTACCTTTGAACTCGAATACTGGTTGCACAAGAAGGAACAAGTTGCTTACCAGGAATTCAGTCGCCTTTCAAAAGAACAGCGTTCTGCTCTATCTATTGCTTGGGCGCACCCTTTGAGTATTCTTACGGGCGGTCCCGGACGAGGTAAAACCCATATCCTTAAATACTTGGTGCAGTGGCTTTGTGCCAAAGGGGTCAGATTAGCACTCGCCGCACCAACGGGTAAAGCCGCTGCCCGCATGAAAGAGGCTACCGGATATGAAACGCTTACCCTTCATCGCCTGTTACAGTGGCAGGGACATGGTCAGTCCTTCCGCTACAACCAGAACAATCCTTTACCAATTGACTGGTTGATTGTAGATGAATTTAGCATGGTTGATTTGTTCCTATTTCACTCCCTGCTCAAAGCTTTAAAACCAACGACAAGACTCTTACTCGTCGGTGATTTTAACCAGCTTCCCAGTGTGGGAGCCGGGATGGTGCTGCGAGACTTGATACTGTCGGAATTGATACCCACGACTCACTTGCAGACTATCTATCGGCAGCAGCACGAAAGCCCAATTGTCTATGCTGCCGAAGAGGTACTTTTGGGGAAGGTGCCAGCACTGCATCAGTTTAAGGAGCCTTCCTCTTGGATGGATGTCGGGGACTGCTCTATGCTGTGCCATTCTACTCCTAGCGATGTGGCGGATGCCATTGTTGCTTTGGCTTGTCAGATGAAAGCCGATCAGATCGATTTGAACCAACAGCTAATGGTGTTAGCGCCGCAAAAACAGGGAGCGGCTGGAGTCAAAGCCCTGAATGCTCGTTTGCAGCCTATCTTTAACCCTAAAAAAGATGGGAAGCCAGAAGTGGTAACTGGAGAGGTGGTGTACCGAGTTGGCGATCGCGTGATTCAACTGGTCAATCGTTACGATACCACTCCAGCGGTGATGAATGGAGAGAGTGGTTGGGTAGTCTTGGTGGATGCTTCATCAAAACGAGTGACGGTGGAATTTGAGGGAGGTGCCTGGGTTGACTACAAACCTGGTAACTTCGAGCAAATCATGCACGCCTACTGTCTGACTTGCCACAAGTCCCAAGGTAGTGAATTTCAATATGTGATTATGCCCCTACTGTTGTCCAACCGCAGGATGCTGACTCGTCAGTTACTTTACACCACTATGACACGAGCATCTAGGACGTTTATTGCGGTGGGACAACCTGAAGCACTCCAAATTGCGGTGGCGACAGATAAACCGGCTCGCCGCTACACGCAGTTGAGCCAGTTCCTGCTGGCACCAGAAGAAGATTTGACGGGTGCGATGAGGAGTCTGGGTGCAGGCGGTGGGGTGAACCAGGGGAAACAAGGGTCTTTTGTTACCATTGCCAGCCGATTACGTGAGCGACAACTTGGGGCGACAAAAGGGCAGATGACTTCTATCGGCAGTTTGGCTCTGCGCCTCTATGAGGATAAGTTTGGACATCGCCCGTCGAAACAACTGGAAGTTATGGAGGGAATGCGGTTTAAGACTTATCACTATGACGTTGAGGCGGTGGACTTAATTGACCGGGCGATTGATACTGTTTTGAAGTCATAAAGGGATGGAGCTGAGATATCTTAAATTGCCCCTCTTGTAGCTTCCCTATATTTCGTCCAGTTAGAACGTCAGAACAATTGTCCTTGCTGTTCGACTGAGTTCCCTCAAGCGGACTGACACAGAGTTACAAAGTGCCTGCCCCGACAAGGGTTTTCAACTTAGATGCGTTCACAACCGCGTTTCCACCCCCGTCGTTGTTGAAGTAGACGAACACGCTGTACCCCAATTCTTCCCACTCACCCAGACGACTTGCCCACCAGTGCAGGTCGGCGTCGGAGTAGAATCCCGAATAGAGGTGATGGGGGTCAGGTCCGTGCATACGCACATACACGAAGGAGTCTGTTGCGCGAAGGATGCAGGGGAGGTTTGCCCCGCTCATTACACAGTAGGCAGCACTGTTGTGTGACAACAGCGAAAATACCTCTTCTATGTGCCAAGAAGGATGCCGGAATTCAATAGCTACTTTTAACCAGGGCGGCTTAGTTTCCAGGAAGTAGGCAAGACGAGCATAGTCGTAGCTAAACTGAGGAGAAAGCTGGACGAGCAGAATACCCAACTTGTCACCCAGACGGCGCAGTCCGGAGCAAATCCTTGAAAGCCACTTTTCTGGCGCGTAGAGACGTGCGCTATGGGTCAGACCGCGAGGTGCTTTGACACTCATGAGGAATCCTGTTGGCAGGCGTTGTCGCCAGGTGGCAAAGGTGGAGTCAGTTGGCCAGCGGTAGTAGGTGCTGTTGACTTCGACGGTGTGATAGTGCTGGATATAGTAGTCGAGCCTTAAGCGCGGTAGTAGCTGTTGGGGATAGAGTACACCCTCCCAGTGGTTATAGCTCCAACCTGAGGTGCCGATGTGAATAGCCATCACCCTTTTCCCACAACCTTTTTCCTTCAATACTGACACAGTTGGAGCAATTGGTAGAAGATTAATTGGGTTTCTTGGGTCAGTCAGATGTCGTTTTTGTGCGGGAAAACGACATCTCTGAGAGATACTCTTTCAAAGCTAGGATGACACCAAACCAGGTTCCCAGGACTCAAGACTAGCTTTGCGCTCCCTCCAGTCGGGCATTACGCTACCCAGCGTTTCCCAAAAGGTATCACCATGATGGCGGTGTAACAAGTGGACGAGTTCATGAGCGACAACATATTCCAAAACTGCTAAAGGGGCGTGGATTAGCTGCCAGTTAATGCGGATTGTTCCGTCTTTGTCACAGGTTCCCCAATAGGCAGAGGGTGCGCCTGTTGCGCCGTAGAGGACGTTTGCGCCTTCGGTGATGATGTTGAAGAGGTTGGAGTAGAACAGGCGGGGAATATCGCGTTCGTATTGTTTAATTTGCTCGAAGGCTTCTCCGGTTTTGTCTTTGGCGGCAAAAGGTTTTTTGGCTTCTAGGACGACGAGGGGAATGCCGTTGATGAAGATGACTAGATCGGGTTTGCGGGGGTTTTGGGCTTTGACGTAAAACTGATTGGTGATGGTGAAGGTGTTGTTTTTGGGGTGGAGGAAGTCAATCAGGCGGATGGTTTTTTTGGTGGTTTCGCCGGGAACGTTGCGGCTATAGTTGCCCCGCAGCAGGTTTGTCCATTGCTCGTTATCGGTGACAATGAGCATATCTTGGTAGGTGGCACGGGCGACTTCTTCGGGGATGTTGTTGATGCGTTGAATGGCGGTAATGAAGATGTCGCGGAGGATGACTTGGTTGAGGGTATCTCTGGCGGGTTGGTTTTGT
>JBFLZA010000456.1:0-7842 GCA_040756535.1 Cyanobacteriota bacterium | reverse complement strand
CAACCCCCCCTTAGTAAGGGGGGGAGAAGAGGAGGTTATTGCAACCTTCGAGTTTCCTCGACAGCGTTCTTTGCGTCGTCTGTGTATTGCTGATTTTTATGCGCCGAAGGAGTCTGGAGTTGTGGATGTATTCCCGATGCAGGCGGTGACGGTTGGGGAGGTGGCAACGGAATACGCCAAGAAGTTGTTTGACTCTAACCAGTACACTGACTATCTATATTTCCACGGGCTAGCGGTGCAGGTAGCAGAAGCGTTGGCGGAGTGGACACACGCTCGAATTCGTCGGGAGTTGGGCTTTGTTAGTGAGGAACCGGATAATATTCGGGATATTTTAGCTCAGCGGTATCAAGGGTCAAGGTATAGTTTTGGATATCCGGCTTGTCCGAATATTCAAGACCAATTCAAGCAGTTGGAGTTGTTGGGATGCGATCGCATCAATCTATATATGGATGAAAGCGAACAGTTGTATCCTGAACAATCGACCACTGCGATCATTGCTTATCACCCAGTAGCTAAATATTTCAGTGCTTAAGTTTAGATACTTAATTGTCCTACCCATCGCCACTGGTGGGTAGCTTGCTCTTTGCAACTAGAATCGAAACACAGGTAATGATTACTTTAATTCGTCACACACAAAGGTACACATGGCTGAACTTAAGATTATATGCAAGCATCCAGATGCGTTAAAGCGATTCATTGAGGAGGCTGTAGAAAGTGAATTGCGCTTGCTGTCAGAGGGCATTAAGCGGACAGAAGAACGGATACAGGAATTTGAGGCTAAGTATCGTTTATCTACAGGAGCTCACTTTAGGGATTAACGCGAGGGCAGTACCGAAAACTTGACATCAAAACCCGCCCTTACAGGTTTTATGGTCATTTAACCGGATTTGATATCAAACATCACAGCAGAAAAAGTCGGGTTGTAGCAGTTTGCCAGCACAAATTGCTTGGCTACAGCTAGTATCTCTGGGTCGATGGGATTCCACGAAGCCCACGGCAGATGCATCTGTCCGGGAGAGGACTTTTTGCCTTTAGGCTTGATTACTTTCGGCAGCAACTTACTCCCCCAGTGGCAATGCTTCTCCTTTTTAGGTTGGGGTTTGTACCGCCGACAAAACCCCCGATATTTCCGGGCACACTCCTCAAGCGTCTGCCCCAGTGCCAAAAACGACTGATGCCACTGCGTTAGTCCATCATCTGTGAGTCGGTCATAAGTGCCATAGTTGCTGAAATCATAGAACATTCCACCACTGCGACCAGCGGATTTAGGATTGGCGTGTATGTATCGTAGGGTATTGAGCGCCCGTCGGTGGTCTTTTTTATCAAACCCAGTGCTGTAATAGCGTTTTTCCCAAAAATGCCCCGTGCGGTTGAGCATTCGGTTAAAGCACATGGCGGTGTACCAGTTGAGCCAATGCATGATTTTGGGCAAGTCTTCAGGCTGTGCAGGCTCTATCAAGTAGTGAACGTGGTTGGACATAATGCATAGCGCATAAAGCTTGAAGCCATACTTATCCAGAGCCTTTTTAATCGCATACAGAAATACATGACGGCATTCGTTACTGGTAAGTCGGAACTCGCGATTATTACAACGGGTAGTGACGTGGTAGCAGTATCCTTCTTGAATTTCGCGTCTGGGACGGGGCATAAGGCGACTAGGCGTAAAAAAGATGGGATGGTGCCAGATATGAGAAGACGACGGGGAGATTGGGGGGGCACTTCTTGACATCAGGATACTTCTTGACATCAGGATAAAAGCTCATGTAAAAAAAGAGAGAAGGTCTATTATTTCCCCCCCCCCTTTAATTAATTTTATAAAATCCAAGTTTTTTAAAAGTTTTTATTTTATTTTCATTTTCAAATTCACAATTCCGGGATTCACAACATCTATTCAAAATTTCATTCACAAGTAAAAATTCGACCTACCGTCCGTCACCAACGGGGGATTCACACCTCCGTTCGCAGTCACACCCCCTCCCACCCTCATCATCTCCTCCTCGGAAAGTTCCTCTACTAGTTCTAGTTCCTTAATCTCTATGTGGGAGGAGACGTTCTTTTGATTAACGCTTGACGCCACAAATTTATTATTATGCATGATTACATTCCTTGTTTATGATTGCTCTTATATCCTACCAATAAACATAAATATTAAGCAAGCATAAGTCTTGAGATTCTTTTTTTATTTCTAAGTCGCGTCGGCCAGTCACGTCGCGGGTCGCTGTTGGCGACCAATCGCGACAAAAGCGTCAACGAGAGGCGTAAAGGTAGCTCACAATTGCTCTGGATTAATCCCTCGTTCTCGCAGTAGCGCCTCTAAGGCTTGATAGCGCTGTCTTTCCTGTTCCAATTGAGTAAGTGCTTCATCTGCACGTTGGCGCTCCTGTTCTGCACGTTGGTATTCCTGTTCGGCGCGTTGGCGTTCTTGCTCCATAAGTTGAGCCAGTTCAACATAAGTAAGGAAACGCTCTCCTGAAGGTGAAAAAATTTCTAGGTTGTCAGATGTTAGCTGAAATTTTATTCCCAGACGGGGGCTAACCCAACCGTTCATCTCCTCAATTACATCAAAATCCTCTCCAGAGCGCAGCCAGCCGATTAAATCTACTTCCTCTGGGTCATAAATGTAATATTCCTCTACACCATAGCGTTCGTAGAACTTGTATTTCTGAGCCATTGCTTTGAGGCGGTTACCAGGAGAGAGGATTTCAAAAACAACTTGAGGGGGGATGTTATCTTCTTCCCATTGCTTGTAGGAACCTCTATCTCCTTTTGGTCTGCCAAAGACAACCATTGCATCGGGTGCTTGGCGAGTCTTGTTATCTCCTTCGACTGGATACCAGAGCAAATCGCCTGCGACGAATACATCAGGATTATTAGCAAACAACAGTTCTAAGTTTTCTTTGATAACGACAATCCAGCGAAACTGTTTAGTGTTGTCTGCCATGGGTTGACCATCGCTGTCAGGGTAAATGATGGTTTGTGCGGTATCAGTGGGTAGTTGTTGTACCATGTCAGCTGTACCTCCACTTTTAGCTAGTGGTCATATTGTAGCGATGCCTTCGGTGGGCTTAGTCAACACATTTACCTCTAACGACAGCGAACTCCTGTATTCCGAACAACGTTGGATCTAGATAAGTCTGGCGCTATTACATTCAAAGCCTGCGTTAGGCAGGCTTTTTAGAATTATTTTCCATTTAGGAATTGCTTGGCGATTCCTGCTCTTTTTTCAACAATTCTTCTTTGGAATCACCCCAATACGCGCTGTAAGTCCAGACTTCGTTAGTACCCTTGGTTTCTATCGACCAGCGATAAATGGCTGATTTCGGGTTAACGCCAACCTCAATTAACTTTGCGCCCATGTAGTACTCCATCTGGTTTTTGGTCATGTCCTTAAACGCGTCCGGCTTACTCTTTCTGATGGTTTTGGACATATGGGCTTGTGTCGGTCTTGCCATTCTTTCTCTTATCTTTGTGTAAATGTACTTACTTTATTGTTTCATTCCTTTCTCTCAAATCCACAGGGTTTTGGTTTGCTAACTTAGCTTGGCTGGGAGGGTGTAGGAACGATCGCACGGCTTTTTTGGGTAAATAACGGCCAGTTAATCCTGTTGTTTAGCACTGCAATCTCCTTGGCTTTAGTTGAAGAGTGCGATCGCTGTACCTATGATGCCAGGAAAGAGGGTGCGCTAGGTCTACCGAAGCGCACCCTAATTTTTGCCAACAGGAGTTATGTTTGGACAAGCCTTGAAAGGTCTAGGATATTATTTGGCGGGAGATAATTGAGAGCTTGAGAACTCCGGGGAATTAAATGGGGAGGAAACACAAAAATTTCCGCTCCGTGAAGCAAAGCCTGATGGTAAAACTTGAGTGCCTCCGCTAAACAAGAGTGCATGACAGGATTCCATCTACCCTCGTAGGTATAGATAACGACTTGAGCGGCGGCGTGTTCGGCTAGCGGTAGTGGATTAGACCAAGATGAAACCATGAGTGATGCACCTTAATTTTTCTACATATCCCTCTACCTTTCTTTATGAATCCCATCTGAACGTAATATATCTATCTAAAGAAATATATCTAGAGGAAGATTTATTCGGGTTTGATGATTCTGACTCATGCTGAAAACTTCTATCGAGACTGCTGTGCTTGAATCGTGGGCAAGACTTCAGTCGAAATCCATTCGTGTTGAGCAGCATGAGTCGCTGCTGCTACTGTATCCGGCACGAGGACAAACTCGCTACCTGCTTGCCGTACTTCAGAAGCAATAGTGTCCAGAACCTTTTGTCGCTCAGAGTTATTTGAGCTGACATTGCGGATGTAGACACCCAAAATCCGGTTGGGGTAGTCATGGACGATTTGACGGTAAATCTCCGCGTCATCTTGTCCGCTATCGCCTACTAGAATGAAGGGCAAATCGGGGTAAGATTCGAGGATGGGACAGATTTTGCTGAGTTTATGGCGTTGGTGGCTGAAAGAGAGGAAATTTTCTGGGGAAAGCTCAATATCTCGTAGCAGCAAGGGGCCCATAGGCAAATTGTGCAACTCCATGAACGCATCGAACAGGTCATAGAGATTCCAATAACTGCTAGAAACGTAGAAAATAGGGTTATTCTCCTGACCGCTTTCTCCCTGTTGCAATGCTTGATAAAAAGCGGCAACTCCTGGGAATGGCAAACGGGTTTGGGCGTTACCAAGGTAGACAACCCAAAACATTCGTAGTGGATCGGTAGCTGCTGTGTGAACGATGGTATCGTCAATATCGCTAATTACGCCGAACTTAGCCGTTTGAGGTGGAACCAGTACCTGTGCTGTAGTACGAATGCAAGGTTGGTCTTCAGGTTGGGGGTCGAGCAATTCTAGATCGATGTTATACCAGGAGCGATCGCTACTTAGGGTTGCAGTTAGTTTAATTTCAGCTTCAAAGAACCCTTCTTTGTCCGCAACAACGTCGAAGTGCTGGCCCTCAAAGCTTATCCGCACCCTTGCGCCGGGAATTTCATCACTCTCGAAGCGTCGGTACATATTCCGCAAGTTCTCCCAAATGGGAGTGTTCTCATTTGTTGGTTTAATGCCTTCATCTTGAAGAACCCGCCCTTTTAGGTGTAGTCGCTCTTTTGTACCATAGCTTCGGTAGGGCATGATTTGGATTGGATCGTTCAAGCCGAGGGATTTCCAGACGCTGGACTTTAATGCTTCATATTGAGCTTCGATCTGGCTCATCCAGTCTGAAATCGTTTGTATCCAATCACTCATACCACTTCTCCTAACCTCTGGCTAGGGAATTTTCTTCTTCCCTTTGTGCCTATCTTGGGGCATAAAGCTCAATGGCGCATCTAGCAGTTGGGGGAGGTGCATTCTCAGCTAGACTTCACATTCTGCCAGAACGTGGAGGTGCGATCACGCTCATGGATGTACAAAAGCTTTCCGTTTAATCTTGAAGAATCTGCAACTGCCTAAATCCCTAAGTTAGGATCGCATCAACTTGTCGCAGTAAAGCAGAGCAGGTATGCGTCGAAATTGCTTGCGGATTAATCACGAGGGAGATTCGATTCAACTCTCCTGGCAACGCGGACAATCTAATCCTCGCCCTGCACCATCGGTAACGTTTACCCATCCCTTTGACGAGCAAGCTTTAGCTGACTTGCGCTGGTATCTGGAAGAGTATTTGCGTTGGCCTTATGGACTTGCCCCCGATCAGGCGGCGGAGATCGAGCAAAAGTTTCAAGACTGGGGAGAGCAGTTATTTGAATTAGTATTTCGCAGTAGTGAGCAAGCGCGGCAATTTTTTCAGGCGGCGACTTACGAAGGGCTGAATCAGTGCGAACTGGTGATTACTTCCGATAGTCCACAGGTGCTGAATTTACCTTGGGAATTATTGTACTCGCCGAGCGATCGCCAATTTCTCGCACCGTCTTTGGCAGGGATGTCTCGCAGTCTCAGCGAGTACGCGGTTCGGGCAGAAATGGGCGATTTACCCCAGGATAAGCTGAATATTTTGCTGGTAATTGCCCGTCCTTATGGCGAAAAAGATATTGCTCTGAGAACGATAGCCCGTCCGTTGCTGGAAGCTTTATCAAATATTCGCCAAAAAGTCAATCTCAAAGTGTTGCGTCCACCCAGCTTTGAGCAGTTTGAGCGGGAACTGAATGCCCATCGCGGGTTTTATCACATCGTTCATTTTGATGGACATGGAGATTTTGACCCCAACAGCATCGGATTTCAGCATACCTTGGGTGCTGTGGGGCAGGGAGTGTTGGTGTTTGAAAAGAATGATGGTTCGCCCGATATTGTTACAGCAGCACAGATTGCTCAGAATTTGGCAGATTGTCGAGTGCCGATTTTTGTGTTGAATGCTTGCAAATCAGGGCAGGAGGGCGAGGAGAAGTTTTCTTCAGTGGCAACGCGCTTAGTGTCCTTGGGGGCTAAGGGTGTGGTGGCAATGGCGTATTCTGTGTATGCGGAAGCGGCTAAACATTTTATGGGGCGGTTGTATGGGGAGTTGGCGGCGGGTGCGACTCTCGACAGTGCAGTGGCGGCGGGGCGAAAGGACGTTTTGAATAAGCCGCAGCGCCCCAGTCCCAAGGGTGATAAGCCTCTGCAAGATTGGCTGGTGCCGGTGCTATATCAGCAGGAATCCTACACGCCGTTTATTCCCACAACTACAGATATAGATGTTCTGGATATTGAGGCTTTCCTAGAGCCAACGGTTAGCAATTTGGTGGGGTTTCCAGAGGAGGGGGCTTACGGCTTTATTGGGCGAGACTACGATATTTTGCGGTTAGAGCGGGCGTTTCGCCAAAACAATATTGTGCTGTTGCAAGGTATGGCAGGCGTAGGCAAAACGGAGTTAGCTTGTGGCTTTGCTCGATGGCTAGACCAGACTCAGGGACGTACTGGCAAGATGTTCTTTGTGTCGTTTGAGCATGGGGCAACGCTGAGTCATGTGGTGAATCAGGTGGGAAGGGAAGTTTGGGGCGACAAGTTTTCCCAGTATCGAACAGAGCAACAACAGCAAGCTGTTCTGAAATATCTGAAAACTCAGCCAAGTCTGTTGATTTGGGACAACTTTGAGCCTGTGGCGGGGTTTCTTGCGGGGAATGAGCCGTTGTTGAATGCGAGTGAGCGAGACAGTTTGCAGCGGTTTCTCAAAGATTTGCGCGGCGGGAAGTCTTGGGTGTTGATTACCAGTCGCCGAGAGGAGCGTTGGCTGGATTGTGGTTACAGGTTAGTGGATTTGCGGGGACTGCGCGAGCAGGAGGTGGAGGAGTTGGCGGCGAAGATTCTGCAAACGGCAGGGGTAGATAGGGCGAAACTGTCACCGGAGTATCTGGAGTTGCTGAAACTTTTGGGAGGACATCCATACTCTCTACGGGTTGTATTGCCCAACCTCAAGAAGCAGAGTCCCCAACAGGTGATTGATGACTGGCGGCAGGGACGCGATACCTTTCAGGGAGCAGAGGAAGAAGGCAGAGATAAATCTCTCACAGTTTCGCTGGATTATTCCTTTGCCCAGTTGTCTGAAGGCGCTCGTCGGCATTTGCCGTTTTTAGCATTTTTCTCTGAGCGAGTGAATGCTTATTGGCTGTATTCTTTTTCACAAAGTCCAGATCCTAATGATGAGTATGGGCAAGCATATCAGGCTGTTTTTGATGAGAACTTACAAAAATCTGATTGGCTGGGGATTCTTCAGGAAGCAGCAGAAGCAGGCATTCTGGAACATCTGGGTGGAACTCTCTACAAAATTCACCCCGCCCTTCCTTGGTATCTGCGTCAACGGCTATTTAAGCAACACGCTGCCCAGGAGGTCAGCGAACTGGAAAAAAAGTTGCTTATTTTCTACGCAGCGTT
>JBFLZA010000455.1:0-7844 GCA_040756535.1 Cyanobacteriota bacterium | reverse complement strand
CACATTTTGGAACATCTGCATAATGTCTTCGCTGGCAATGAGGATGTATGGCTCGGAGAGATGGGAGATGTGGTGTACGAAAATCGTGCCGTGCCCCTTCGGGATGAAACGGGTCAAGTCATCGGAATTATTGGTGTTGCCACGGATGTTACACAGCGCATCAAAGCCGAAGCGGCACTCAAAGAGAGTGAAGCGCGGCTCCAAGCAATTATTGATAACTCTCCAGCCGCTATCTACCTCAAAGATTTGCAAGGTCGATACCTGATGTACAATCGGCAAGGCGAAGCGATTTGCCGCCAAAGCCGAGAACAGATAATTGGCAGGACTGACTACGAACTCTTTGGGCAGGAGCTTGCTGACCGATTATCAGCCGACGATCGAGAGGTAATAGCTAGCCAAATTCCCCTAATCCGGGAGGAAGAGTTGTCCGTAAACGATAAGGTACACACCTTCATTAGCCAGAAATTTTCGCTTAAGGATGCTCTTGGAGTTCCCTATGCTGTCTGCGGTATTTCTACAGATATCACAGAGCGCAAAGCTGCTTATAAGGCGCTGCAACAGTTGAATGAACAGCTAGAAAATCGAGTCACAGAGCGCACGGCTCAACTAGAGCAGAAAAATCAGCAACTTCAAAATGAGATTGCTTCTCGCACAAGAGTCCAAGCAGAACTTATGCGACGCGAGCAGGAATTTCGTGCTTTGGTAGAAAATGCGCCTGACCTGATTGCGCGGTATGACCGCCAATTGCGTCATCTCTACGTTAACCCAGTGGTGGAACGGGTAATTGGCTTCCTGCCACAAGAGATTATTGGAAGAACGCATCGCGAACTTGGCATCATACCAGAAGCACTCGTATCGGTTTTCGAGCGGGTGATTGGAAAAATATTTGAAACAGGTTCCCCAGAGGAATTCTCCTTCAGCTTTGATACGCCTTCAGGAAAAAGGCATTACCAATGCCGTCTCGTCCCAGAATTTGAAGCAGATGGCACAGTCTGTTCAGTACTGGCAATTAACTGTGACATTACCGAGCGAAAACTCGCAGAAGATGCCCTTAGAGAAAGCGAACAGCGCTTCCGCCAAGTAGCAGAAAATATTCATCAAGCTATCTGGTGTACTACCGCCAATCCGGCGGAAGTACTCTACATCTCTCCTGCTTATGAAGCGATCTGGGGTCAAAGCTGCGAAAGTTTGTATCAAGAACCCAAAACCTGGTTTGATGCTATTCATCCAGAAGACAAGGAGCGTGTTGCAGCAGCCGTTGAGCAAATGAGCCAACCTTACTTAGACGTAGAGTTTCGCATTGTACGACCGGATGGACAGGTGCGTTGGATACACGATCTCGGCTTTCCCATCCGCGATGAACAAGGGCAGCTTTATCGCTATGTGGGAATTGCTGAAGACATTACCTCGCGCAAGCTGGCGGAAACTAGTCTGTTGGCGACCCTGGAAAAGGAAAGAGAACTTAGCTCCCTTCGCAGCAGCTTCCTGTCTTTGGTCTCCCACGAGTTTCGTACCCCCTTGACTACGATCCAATCGTCTGCGGAACTTCTCTCTCGCTACAATGAAAGACTCTCACCAGAGAAAAAACAGGCTCACCATCAGCGGATTCAATCGGCGCTGGTAAGGATGACGCAGCTGTTGGATGAGGTGCTGCTCATTGGTCAAGCGGAGGCGGGAAAGCTCAAGTTTGAGCCAAGGCCAATGGATTTAGTGCCTTGGTGTCGCGACTTGGTTGAAGGGATGCAAGTTGCTGTGGATAATGCTTGCAAGGGGAAGAACCACCAGCACGCAAACGCTGGGCGTTCGCTGTGCGAAATCGCTTTCACTAGCGCTGGCGACTGTAGCGAAGCTCAGATGGACTCTAAACTGCTGGAACACATCCTCACGAACTTACTCTCCAATGCGATTAAGTATTCCCCAGAAGGCGGGAAAGTTCAGTTCGACTTAGTTTGTACTGGCTCAATAGCGGTATTTAGCATAACTGATAGAGGCATCGGTATCCCTGAAGAAGACCAGGAACGCTTGTTTGAGTCGTTCTCTCGGGCGAGCAATGTAGGAACAATTCAAGGAACGGGGTTGGGGCTAGCGATCGCCAAAAAGGCAGTAGACTTACACGGAGGCACGATTTCTGTGGAAAGTGAGGTGGGAGTGGGTACAACCTTTACTGTCACACTGCCATTAAAACTACAATCTTTCTAACGCTACAACAGGAGTTGATTAACTCACCATCTCCACCTTCCACGTTCAAGAATTTAATAACAGTCCCTGAAAAGGCAGGAATTCTGTCATTTTCAGAAGACGACTGCAATAACCAGAAGAGGCGTTCAGCAGCATCACCCTTACGACTTCAATATGGCGTAGTTCTTTCTCAATAGCGAAGTGGCAAAAATCTTACTCAGTTTAGGAAAAGTATTTGTGCCATTGAGGTAATGTCTTGGTGTTAGTTTATTGCTCCATTGCGATCGCTCGTATCCACTCCATCACATCTTCAATCGGCTGGCTGGGTGTGAAGAACTTTAGATCGATGTTGTCAAAGGGTTGGTCGGTGACGACACAAATCGCACCCTCGAATTTGCTCAAGTTTGTGAGGAAGGTAGGCGAAAAGCTCTCTGTAGCTTCTGCGGCGGGGTTTTGGTAAAACATCAAAACGATGGTGCGATCTGCGCTAGCCTTCGGCAACGCCAAGGGCGAACGCAGCAGCGCTTCGCTATCGCTTTCTATTGTCAGCAAATCCCAATACACTTGGAGGTCTTGCATTGTTTTGGGAGTGCCATCATCGCTCTTGGAGCAGCCTTGCTTGACCATCTCAACATAAATTTTGGCGGTAGGGTTATCGGGGTCGATGAATTTGCTGGTGTCGATACAAACTAGGTGGATGATTTGGCTTAACTGAGCGTTGGCAATGGCAGTTTGAAGGCTTTGGGGTAAGTCAGTTTGGTTGAGATTTTGGCGATCGGGAGTAGTTGTCCTCCTTCCTTCTTTTCGGGGGTTCCAAGCTTGATAGAAGGCTGGGTAGGTCATTTTCCGAGCGCAGTACCAGATGACTTGGTGGATTTGCTCGTAATTGAATGGATTACTTTTATAGTCCTCATTTTGCAGGTAATCCTTCAAACCTACGACTGCTAAGGAGAACAAATCATCTTGAAGTATTTTAGTCAAAGCTTTAGGTGTTTCTGCAAGCACAGGGCGATGGGTTTGCATAAAGCGAATTAAGTGTTGAACAACATTCTCGTCTCCAACAGCAACTTTTCCCAATATTTCAATTATCAATGAAAGAGAATATGTATCCTTACATATATCTAGTTGCTCAACAAGAGCTGCAATTGTTTCAGTATAATTGCAGTCGGCGCTCTCTAATATCAAATAAATTGCTTCTCGACGAGCTAGCTCAGGTTTGTCCTCCCTTATTAGCTCAAATACAGAATTGCTATTATTCCAGGCTTCTTGAGCAACGCTAATTTCTTCAGGGCTATAATCTTCCGGCTCATTATGTTCATACGTAATTACAGTCCCTTTTTCCAAAACTGTACTGGCTTGCCAACATATATTTTTATTCTTGCTATTGCTTAACTCTTCAAGGGTACTAATTGCCATTGGGTGGTTATCGTAAATACCTAATAAGCAACAAGCAGCCCTGAAGCGAATTTCTTGACTCTGATTTGGTTTCATCAGATCATTTAGACAATTTATAGCAAAATTGTTTCCAGATTCAATTTTTCCTAAAGTCCAAGCAACTGTAATTTTAACTCGCTTGTCCTGAATAAATTCCAGTTTATCGGTGAGACTATCGATAGCCTCTTTGTTTCCTGTTCCAATCTTTACTAAGCTCTTACTAGCTTTAGACTGGACTAGAACAAAGTCTGAATTTTTGTTAATAATTAATTGAATTAGAGCGTTAATTGCTCCTGGGATATTAGTACCTAATAATCCTAAAATTTCAGCGGATTTAATCCCCAGTTCCTGAATAGAAGGTGAGTATTGAGGTGCATTAGTAACAGCAGAAATTTTCTTTTGAGCTATGAGCTGAATTACCTTGTTTGGGTCTGTCTCTAACAAAGCATTCTGCGCTAACCAGGGAATTGGATCAAGATATCTTCTCCAAGTCTGTGTATTATCATCAAAAACACCAAAACAGCAGTCAACAGTCTGCTCTACCACTGCATTAGCAAGGCTGCAATCCCCAAACTCTGCAATGCCCGCTGTGGCTAGAAAATAAGCTCTAAATCCATAAAGACTATTGCATCCATCCTCAAATTCTACTAATGCCTTGATAAACTCCTCCTTTTGCTTTTTCGCTACCTCTTCATGAGGTCGTCCCAACCACAACAAAATCACCTCTTTCCAGTGTGGTTCAAAAATGCGATATCTCTCTGAGACTGGTTGAGGATTACGGTTATCGTGGGCGCAGGGTAGGAAAAAGTCCCAATCGGGAATCGCCAGCGCTGCGAAATATTCCTGAAACGTAGGATGAAAGAAGGCATAGACTTTTTCGCCTCGGTTTCTTTCTTCTTCTCTAGGAAAACCTACATCAATCAGCCATCCCAGTTTTAACGCCCACCAAAACAGGGAATCGTTTACATTGGGGTCTTTTAAATACTTTCTAATCGAGCTTTCCCGCAACCGAAACCGAAAATCTTTGCTGTCAATTGTGTCTTGTGCCAACTGACCCAAGACTCGATTCAGTTCTTTCTTACGGTCTTCGGCTATTTCAAATTCTTGATTGGTGTTGTCGTCCTTCCATTTGTAGTGGTTTTCGACAAGCAATCGATAAAAATCAGCTTTCGTCTCCGGTAAAGTACCTAGACCTTCTTTCCAGATACGACACAACAGCGCTAACCGCAGAGGATTTCTAACTAAATCTTGAATGCGTTTCCGATTCTCCTCCGCTAGTTTAGTCTGTAATCTCTTTGCTTCCGGATTGTCTTCTCCAAACCAATTATTAATAAATTGATGCACTTGCTCAGGGTAGGAAAAATCTAGCGTGCGGTAAATATCAAATTTTTCCCATAAAGCCTCTTTTTCTACTTCCCACAGATTTAACCGACAGTTCAGTACCACTCTCACTGAGTCAGCCCAACCTTTGGCTAGCTGTTCCTTGACCCTAGCTAGAGGATGCCTGAGCGCCATTTCGTCTGCCCCATCCAACAGCAGCCACACCTGACCACTTTTGAGAAGTTCTTTAAACGCTTGCTGCAATTCTATAGGCGTTTTTTCGGGTTCTCCTGCTACATTTTTCAGCCAATTTTCTGAGAGATAGCGATACAGCCACCCTTCATCCGTCTTATCTCTTCCCTGCACCCAGTTCTTGTTAACATCACCCAAAGGAATCCAAATCGGTAATCCTTGTTCTTCCTTTAGTACCCAATAACCAATCCATTGCAACAGTGTAGTTTTCCCGCCACCAGGGTCGCCAACAATCGCCAGTCGTTTTCCTTGGCTCCTACTGCTGCTCTTGTGTTTGAGAACTTCCTCGAAAAATTCCTTATGCTCGTACTCTCGCACAACTTCATACTGATAATCTGGCTGATTGAACGGTGACTCTTCTGGAGGCGAGGCATTCTCCCTCGGTCGGCGCTGTGCATCCGGTTTTCGCTCTATTAATCCCAACGGCACGTAGAGTTTCAGGAGAGGATTTTCCCCATTCGTCAGAGGGCTGTTAATCAACCGCTTTATGGGTTCAGCCTCGAGGCGATTTTGACATACTACTTTAGACCACCAAAAGTTGTAAGCGATGTGAATATCGAGGGCAAGTTTTAAGGGTCGAGTTAGTTGCTTACAACCCAATTCAACCGCCCGATCAAACGACAAAATCCCATCTACTCGTTGGAACTTTTCATCCTCGCATTCAGACAGAGTTTCACTCCTGGCAAACCCTGTGCATTCGATCGCCAAGTAGTCTTCTCGTTTAACCATCTTCTGGAGTTCACGAATGTCTGTAAGCCTTCCAAGTCCTTCCCAGAAGAGTTGTTGTCCTCGACGTTCCTCGTTTTCCCAATCCCGGAGATTGTGAGTGAGTGACACAGCGACCAAGGCATGACCCTCGATCAGAATTAAGATAGGTAGCAAATCGTAATACCAACAAATCGCGCAGAAAAGTATCGCCAAATCGAGGCAAGTTCCTTTGCCTTGGGTATCGAGAATTTCCTCTGGCGTGCGGATGAGTTGCCTGTCCCCCGATAACTCATGAAATTCATTCAGGTCATACTCGACCTTGTTCTCGCGCAAAGCGTTATAAATTTTCTCGACAAGCTGCTTACGTCCGTCGTTCTGAGTTTGATGAAAATCGTAGCCGCTCTTCGGCAAATGGGATGATTTAACTGCTTTTTCAATAAACGTCTTAACCGCATCTGAGTCTTTAGAATCGATGACGAAGCGAGCTAGACCTAAATCATCTTTTTTGTTCCAAAACCAATGCATTGCATTTTCCCGCAGTCTTCTAACCACAGCTTGCTTCACCCCATCACCTGGAACAAATCGTGTACAGCTTTTGGCGCTTGAGCGCCAGACTTACCCGTTTCCACAGTCAAGCGGTACAGTCCTGGAGCAAGAACAGTTGGATCGAGAGTCAGCACGTATCGAGTATCTCCTTCTTGCTCAAACTCCGTTTCCACTTCTTCCTGCTCTCCACTTACCCGCACTGGCGTAATAATCGCGTTTAGCCCACCAAAGTTCCCACTTGAATTGAGAGTTTCAGGCTCCACGTTAACAATTTCAGCACGTAGTTGCACTGGCTCATCGGGGAGATACAAGTCATCGAGCGCGAGACTAATACCTGCTGGTTGCGGCAGCGACTGAATGCTCTTGGGGTTTTGAAAATCACTAATTGTATCTTGCAACCGCATAAGGGCAGTCCTCACTGAAGTCCATATTTGGGGATTACATTGCAACGAACCGTGACACTCTATCAACGGCACGTCTTGCAGTTGCTCAGATAGCTCAAGTGGGATAGCTGACAACAGGGGTACGGTATCGTCGCCAGTGGCAAACCCCCCAGATAACGCTTCTTGACTGTTGGGATTGGTTGGCAGCGTGTCTTTGCTTACTTCTAGTTTCCCATTAGCAAACGTTGCCGATTGAAACGTACTTTGCCCCACGCCAACAATGGGTTTGGTTTGATATGCACCCTTGCCTTCGAGCGACCGGAGAAACTCTCGTCCTTGTTTCGCTCGTTCTTTCACCACGCCTGGGATACCATCAGTTTCCGCCACTCGCTGCCAATTGCCATCGACATTGATGATCGGGTACATCGGCAGCAACTGATAAGCTGAGGTAAAAGAACGTACCACTTCAGTCAGTTCGGGAAGAGGTCGCTTTCGGAAGCCGTTTTCCAGATAGTTCAGTATTTTAACTGACCCTCGGTAGGGCGTACCCAAAGTAATCAGAGCCTTGCAATGCTCCGCGCCGCCTAAGTGTTCCAGATAATAACGGGCAACAATCCCCCCCATACTGTGGGCGATGAGAATGACTTTTGCCCCTGAATGTAGTTCCTGCCATCGTGGTAACTTCCGGTCGATGAGCTTCTTCAACAACCTAGCTGCCACCCGGTTATCGCGTCGCCAGTCATAGGGAAACTCGAAAAAGTTCGCTCTTTTATCCTCGTCTACCTTGCCACGAGTAATGTTAAAGTCGTTGATGAGCTGATTCCGAATAAACGAGTAACCGTCTACCTTGAAGAACCCTGGAACCAAACGAGCATCCTGTATCAACCCAGTTGCCCTGATACCATCGTCCAAATAATCCCTTTCTGGGTCATCTTCCTGTAATGTTAGTTCTTCAAGCAGCGAGCGCCGACTAACTACCTCGCGAGTTACTTTCCAGAGAGCCTCAACAGAGATATTCCAAAT
>JBFLZA010000454.1:0-7864 GCA_040756535.1 Cyanobacteriota bacterium | reverse complement strand
AATGAGAAAAAATGACTAGGCTAGCGAGAAACCAAGAGCCTAAGCTAAAGCCCAATCCTACGATTAAGAGTGCAACAGGAGCAGAATCTCTTTTGGACAGACCTCTTTCGATCAGGTGATACCCTACATACTTAAAGTCAATTTCCAGCACCATGCTAATAAATAACCAATGGAAAATTACCCAGGCTAAAAGAGGAGCGGAGGTGATAGGACTCAGGATTCTAATATAAAACGTTAACCAAGATGCCAGTAATAAAAATGTGAAAAAGCGCCAAAAGATTTTTCCCGATAGAAAGCCCAGGTTTATAGTTCGAGGTTGAATGAGGGGAGCCGTTTGCAATTGCAGGGGAAGGGTGTGAGTGTCGGGGGAAGAATTGGTATGTAATAAAATCTGGCGACTATAGGTATGCTCGGCTAGCAATTTGCTCGTATCGAGGGTAATTTGGCACTCCGTCAAATTACCTTCAAACTTCTGAGGCTGGAAGGATATCCAATCGTGGTCATAAGGGGTATGAGGTGGGTCAGAAGGATGGGGGGCGACTTCCCACCGACCAGCGAGTACTGTATCAGGTATGGGGTTACTAATCTGGAGAGTTTGCGTGAGTGTCTCGCCGTATTCTGATGCTGTAAATTCAAGGCGATTTCGCTCTAGTCTAACTTTTGGCAAGCGACTGACATCAATGGGTTCAAGAGCTGCGATCGCAAATTCAGCATTCTGGAAACGGTCTTGAGGCTTGGGTTCGGTCATTTTTTCCAGCCAGTTGAGCCAACCACGCTGGAGGGGTGGCACGAGATGCCGGAAATGAAGGCGATAGTTCGTGTCCATGAGGTTGCCGACATCTACTGATTTGGTGCCAGTGAGCAAGCAAACCAACGTTACCCCTACCCCATAAAGGTCTGATGCAGCACTAAGTTGGCGATTAAATAGCTGTTCGGGTGGCATAAATCCCAAGGTGCCTTTGATGACGCTACTCATTGCCACTTCCCCACCTCCGCTTCTAGCAAAGCCAAAGTCCACTAAGTAAACGTTCATCTGTTCATCAATTAAGATGTTTTCCGGTTTGATGTCCCGATGGATGACTGGTGGTGATTGCTGTTGCAGATAGACCAAAATATCCAAGATACAAAGGGCAAGTTCTTTGATTTGTTCGGGAGTCCAACGGCGGGGT
Source organism: Cyanobacteriota bacterium (assembly GCA_040756535.1). Lineage (GTDB taxonomy): Bacteria > Cyanobacteriota > Cyanobacteriia > Cyanobacteriales > Coleofasciculaceae > JBFLZA01. The sequence continues at coordinate 6,695 of JBFLZA010000454.1, read as the reverse complement.
TCGCTCAACGATTTCCCATCAATGCACTCCTGCACCATGCAAAAACCTTCATCTGTTTGGAAAGAATCCAGGTAACGGGGAATACCGGGATGGTTGAGACGGCGCAGCATTTTGATTTCCTGCTCATACGTCTCGTATTCTGCCCAGCTTGAGCCAAGTTGAGCAAACTGAAATTGCTTGAGGACAACTCTCTCGTCCTCTTGTTTCGGGGAAATACGCTGTGCCAAGTAGGTGACTCGTCCACCCGTGAGATTGTGTCCGAGTTCTTGCAGGACTTGATAGCCGTAGTTGGAAAAGTCGGGAAAGTCGCTCATGGTAAGCCGATGGGACTCAGGTCTTATATCAATATTGATTGGCAATTCCCTAGAATGGGGTAGCTAATAAGAAATAGATACAATGCGATCGCTCCTGTTTTCTGAAAGGTTTACGTTTTTGAGCGGTTAACCCTCACACACCGCAGGAACGAGCGACCATTCGTATACCCAATACTCCTGTTCTTCAGTTCGCTCATAACCAGCAATATTGAGAGATTCAATCACAAAGTCGCAGAGGGGAAAAATACCGCTAATAGCTAAATATTCCTGATGATGGGCTAGTAAGCGCAACTCGTGTAGTAAAATCGGTAAGCTTTCCGCTGTACCATTGGCATAACCCACCCACAGCATCTGATTGGAGCCTTCGAGATAGCTTTGGATAGCTAGACTAAGTACTTGGGTTCCCTGCTTAAGTCCCCACACCAATCCCGCTTCGATGCGATCGCTCAGTTGCTGGGTGGTGAGTTCTTGCCATTTAGCGCCACGCTGGATATAAAGGCACTGCTCTCCAGTAAAGAAATTCTTGCTTATGACCCGTTTCCAAGCTGCATCGAAATCATCATCCGTTAGTTGTACAAGCTGGGTCAGGGGCGAGTCAATGGAGTCAGCTTTGTACGAAGTATAGCGACCCACTCTTTTGCGATCGCGCCGTGCCATAATCCCTTGCATGATACGATTCTCTGACGAGATGCAGGTGCGCGAGATAGAGATGCCAGCTTCTTGTAAGTATTGCTCCAAGTGGGGTCGTAAAACCCCTACCAAACCCTGACCCCGGTAACGCGGATCGATCCGTAAGCCTTCCCACCAAGCCTCGTGTTCTGACATCAGAACCACTCGTTCCATCGCCACAGGTAAACCATTGACAACAGCGACGAAAAGGCGGCCAGTGGGGTCAGTTATCCATTTATTCCAAACAAGATGAATGTAGTCTTCTTTATTTTCCCAAGTGTGTTGGCAAAAAGCCAGCACAGCCTCTTTATCCTCTGCTCGTGCGGGACGAACTTCCACGTTAGCAAGCTCTTTGGTCATCGCTATCCTTTCTCACTGCTAAAAGTTAAGCAAGAGTTCACCCCTGTTTGCTAGATGTCTTTCCAGTTTTGGAAATTGAGTGGCTATTGGGGATAGCTACTGGGGCTAAGTTGAAGCGCAATATGTAACGTTAAAGTTACAATTCAATCAATTAAATTAACATTTATCTTTAAAATTATTACTAGATATTTCTTTATATTATAGAAGGCAAATTTTTATGCAAAAATGCCGATAGCTATGCGTCTCTAACGTAGATTCAAACTAACACATTAAGCTCCACTACTACCTGTATATAGGAAGTCGCTGATGTCGCACGGAAAATCGAGCTACGACGATACTCAAGACTATACAGACCTGTTTGATCTTAACCTGTTAGGTTTTTTGTGTGGAACTGGAAGAGAGTGGACTTTGACGATTAGCAAAGAATCCCTCACCGCTACCAATCAGTCCCTTGAAGAAAGAAAGCTTAGCTCGACTCGTAGCTTGGTTTTATTAGGTACTCTGGCATCTCTACTCTTATTAGGTGGAGCTACATTGCCTCAGACTACGGTAGGCTCCCAAGCTCCACAGGTAAATTTATATAGATGAACTCTAGCTGCCTATGTTGACAATAAAAGTCAGGAATCTCCGAGTCAGGAGGGAAAGATTGGGCGGCATTAGCGCAGGTCGATCTATTTAATTTACGCTTATACTTGGAGCTAATCTATCGACTCTGGTTGCTACGGTATCTATCCCGTTGCGATGGATAATTAGACGATGACGCTGATCCATTCCATCAAAAAGGAATGTAATTCGGACATCTGCAATTTTTACAAAAAATTCTGACGATGATTCAGGAAACATTTCCACCTGTTTTTGTCCCGTCACCTGGATAAAGAAGCGTTTGGATTGGGTTGTCACAGTCGCAACTAGTCCGGGTTCAAGTTTATACTCTCCCACGTAGGCATCATAGACAGTAGAATTAAAAGCGAGTTCTATCGGTCGCCGTTGCCTGGGAAGTTCATAAGGTTCACCAAAAACAATTGCAGCTAAATCTTTTGCAATAAGTTCGATGGATACTCCTGTAATATTGCTGAGTGCGATGACGACTAATTGTTCGCTTGGGTATCTGGCAATTATGGCGCGGAAGCCACTAAATCCTCCGGCATGAACATGGCGATCGCGTCCGCAGTGATTATCGATATACCATCCGTACCCGTAGTAACCTTTTGAGCCTGACAAATCAGCCATAATTGTGGGCGCAAACATGGCATTTTTAGAGGTTTCGCTCAACATAGCATTGGTATAAAAAGAGCGTTCCCACTTGTAGAGGTCTTCAGTCGTGGAATACATTGCACCCGCTCCAGCCCCCTGTGACTGATCCCAAAAAGCTGCATTTTGAAAGCCGTTTTCAGTAATGGTGTAACCTGAAACGCGGTGCGGCAAAATTAACTCACGCTGTTCATATCCTGAATCAATCATTCCTAGCGGCTCAAACAGTTGGTTTCGTAGGTAATCTGCATAAGATTGACCAGAAACTGTTTCAATAATCTTGGTCAGTAACACATAACCAGAATTGCAGTACTTAAAGCGCTCCCCTGGTGTAAACTCTAAGGGTTTATCGCGAAACCAAGCAATAACCTCGTCCAGTGTTACTTTGAGGTAGGGGTTTTCCAGTGCGTCAGTGTAATTGTAGATACCTGCCGTATGATTGAGTAGGTGGTGGACTGTAATTTGCTCGCCCTTTGGGTAGTCAGGCAAATAAGTTGAAATCGCCTGATTGACATCCAACAAGCCTTGTTGCTGAAGTTGCAATATTGCCGTTGCCGTGAACTGTTTGGTAACGGAACCAATGCAGAATTTGCTGTGAGGTGCATTAGGGGCGTTGTGTTCCAAATTTGCCATCCCATAACCTTGACTCAACAGAATTTCGCTCCCACGAGCAACGAGTACAGAACCCATGAAGTAGCCAGTTTCCAGATAAGCTTGCAGGTAGCGTGCCATCTCGCCTGCAATGCCTTGGTTACTTGACTTTGACGGGTTTGTTTGCTCGCTCATGAAGACTCACCGAAGTCGCGACTGAAACACTATATCTGTAACAATCCTAAATAAGTAGCCCTCATGAACTGGGTACACCAGAACGCATGAAAATCTTTCTCCCTTGCTCCCCAGCTCCCTTGCTCCCCCGCTCCCCTGCTATTTTTAAGTCAGCCTTTCAGTAACCCAGTGCTGCACCTGCTGGACGGCGGCTATCATTTGCACCGTCAAGCCATCCCGTTTTAGGGTTGACCATAATCGACTCAGCAGCGCCCCAGGTTCCTAGAGGGATAACCCTGTATCCCCATTGCCATAACCTTTCAAAAGGAGCTGACTTCAGAGCATAAGGTTCAGTAGCTACGAGATTGGGTAGCCCTTGGTAATGGATACGAGGCATATTTACGGCTTGTTGAATGTTCATGCCGTAGTCAATGACGTTAGTGATAACCTGTAGAACTGTTGTGGTAATTGTTGGCCCTCCGGGGCTACCGGTTACCAGAAAGGCTTTGCCATTTTTCGTCACAATAGTCGGCGTCATGGAACTCAAGGGACGCTTGCCCGGTTCAATGATGTTGGCACTTCCCTGCACCAAGCCGAAATTGTTCGGGATTCCTGGTTTGGAGGTAAAGTCGTCCATCTCGTTGTTGAGGAAAAACCCCGTGTTACCGGCAATCACTCCCGCCCCAAAGAATGAGTTAATGGTGTAGGTTACAGATACTGCGTTTCCGTAACGGTCTTGAATAGAGTAATGGGTTGTGTGCGTTCCCTCCTTGGGTTTGGCGTTAGGAAACAGGGGTTGAGGGGGAATTGCCCGATTTTCAGGAATCTTTGCCCGAAGTTGAGCCGCATATTCACCAGAGAGGAGCCGTTCTACAGGATTTTTAACAAATTCAGGGTCGCCTAAGTAAGTATTCCGGTCAGCATAAGCATAGAGCATGGCTGATAGCATCAAGTGCAACTTTGGCGCTGAACGGAACTTTAGTTGTTTCAGCTTGTAGCCTTGTAAAATATTGAGCATTTCACAAAGCGTGGTGCCACCCCCAGGAGGAGGTGCAGAAATCACCTCATAATCCCGGTAGTTGCAACGCAAGGGTGTGGTTTCGGTTACCCTGTAGTTGGCAAAGTCTGCTTGGGTGAGAATGCCACCGTTGGCTTGACTCGCTTTGACAATCTCCGCTGCGATCGCTCCTTTGTAAAATGCCTCTGGCCCTTGCTGGGCAATCAGTTTGAGCGTTTGAGCTAAGTCTTTTTGAATGAAGCGATCGCTAATTTTATAGGGAGTCTTACCGTTTTTCAAAAAAATCGCGGCAACATTAGGCTGCTGTTTAAATGTCTTCCTCCCAAAGTTAAGGATGTTCACATCCCCTGATTGCAACACAAAACCCTTCTGGGCTAGCTCAATTGCAGGAGCCATTACCTCAGAACGACTCAGGGTTCCATAGACCGAAAGGGCGCGATCGAAACCCAACACAGTTCCAGGCACTCCCACAGCCAAATAACCCTTAGTAATCAGACTGGATACTACTTTACCCCTTTTGTCAAGGTACATATTCGGTGTTGCGGCTAAGGGAGCCTTTTCTCGAAAATTAATGAAGGTATCTTTGCCATTCGCCAAATGTATGAGCATGAACCCACCCCCACCGAGATTGCCGCAGCAGGGGTGAGTGACGGCTAGGGCATACCCGACAGCAACGGCAGCATCTACGGCATTGCCACCTTGTTTAAGAATCTGCAACCCCACGTCAGAGGCAAAGTGTTGCTCGGTAACGACCATGCCGTTTCTAGCAGGTACAGGCGCTTCTATTCCTTTTTGACTCGTGTTATTGCAACTAGGAATGGAGACAAATTTGCACTCTAGCCAGCTTAGAGAGTTGTACAGATAAATCAACGGGTGGAAAACGCTACCCCCAATTGCCATATCCAAGCCCAGAATCAGGACGACAAGGACAATGAAGGTAGTGATCAACCTGACAACACGCTTGATTAGCCTTGCTAAGGTGCGTTGCCGTCCTCTCACCTCAGTTTTAACCCCGAATTTGAGCCATTAAGGCTTCTGGATTCCAGTAAGCACGAGTCGTTTGAATCTTACCTACTTCATTCATTTCAAAAATAGTAATTCCCTCAAACGTCACTGACGTTCCCTGGATACTGACTCCCTGCATAGTCCACTTGACTGCTGCCTCATTTCCAGCAACGGAGATATGTTCTGTCGTCGCTTCTAGTTGTTCAAAGGTTGCTCGCATCCGCTGGAAAAACGCCTGATATCCCTCATGGATGTGCGTTGCCGGGTGACCAACTGGGTCATAACTTACGGCATCTTCTGCAAACAGATCAACCCAGCGTTCTGGATTCATCATAGCCATGTTGGCATAGTAAGCAGCTACAACGGCTTCAATCGATTCTTTTGACATTACCTTATTCTGTTTTTCAGTTTTGACTTTACCAGCCGCTCATATTCTCTCATCAAGCACCTTCGTTGCGAGAAACTCCGTGTATGCGAGACCGGAGAGGAACGCACGCGGGTGGTTTTAACCACCTACAGTTACTATGAGAAGAACAACACGAAGCCAAGCGCACCAAAATGCGTCAACCCAAGAAGCAGATGGGTGTTCAGCAAATGCTGTTACACCCAGACAAACAGACAAAGGCAATACTTCAGTACTTGTGCGAACAATCAGGCAAGTTGTACAACAATGGCGTGTATTTTGCCCGTCAGACTTTTTTCAAAACCGGGAAACTGCTAACAGGTAAATTCGACTTGGTTTATGAGCCGTCTGTCGGCAAACGGTTGGTTGCACAATCAATTCCCTCAACCCCTGCTCAACAAACCTTGATCAGCGTTGCTGAGGCGTTCAAGTCTTACAAACGGTTGCGTGAACTTTGGTTTAAAGGACAATTACGCAACAAACCCAAGCCACCCGATTATCTAAAAGGTGCAAAATTATTCAAAGTCGCTTATCCCAATTCCGGAGGACAAAAACCCAAGTTAATTGACGGGCAACTTCAGTTCTCTCTAGGGCTAACAGTGAAACGATGGTTTGGTATTGACAGCTTCAAGTTGCTTGTTCCAACCCACCTAGATGTTAGTCAAGTTAAAGAGTGGACGATTCTACCTAAAAACGGCGCTTTTTACCTAGAAGCGTCTTACGAATTACCCAAACAGGCAGCTTTTTTGGGGGTTGATGGAGCTGCCTTAGCCATTGATTTGGGGACAGCCGACAACTTAGCCGCTTGTGTCGATACCTTAGGCAACTCGTTTCTAATTGATGCCCGTGCCATGAAAGCGTTTAATCAGTACTGGAACAAGCAGGTGGCTACCCGAAAGGAGGGAAAACC
>JBFLZA010000453.1:0-7887 GCA_040756535.1 Cyanobacteriota bacterium | reverse complement strand
GTATCTTCTCCAATTATTATCTATTGCATTTTGATTAGGGATATTCACCCCAATCAGGCGAGTCTTAGCAGTAATGTTGCTGATGCCAGCTCCAGGGCGATCTAGCACCACAATAATTTTCCAAGTTGATGAGGGAATCACGACCTTACCTTTAAGCGGTTGCTTTTGAGTGCCGAATGGTCCCGCGATGATATAAAGTTCCTTGCCTTGCCTGACTAGCTCTCGGCTATATTCTTCTAGGTCGCCCCAAGTGTTTCTATTGTTATCAGGTGTCTGGGGCATCATATTGGTCATGACAAATGTGGCGGCGTTGTCCTCTACGCTCCGAGTGCGGTCAGCGGATGGGACGATATGCCCCCGGTCATATCCAGATCCCGAATAAACTGTTGGCGTCACCTTCTCCCAACCAGTAGGAAGTGTTGGGTCAGGGCGAAAGTTGTCTTGGCGGTCGGTGTTCCCTAACCACGATTTGTTCAGATGCCAGCTAGCCCAGTTTGCAGTTCCCTTGCTTCTGTTATAAGACAACGCATACTGAGGCTTCAGCATTAGGTAGTTATCGGGATTCGCAATGCTGCTGATGGCGTTACTCGGATTGCCTAATTTGAGGTGAATGCTGGTTGAGGAAGGTGATGACTTGGGAGTGGCAGTCGGGACTGGCGGCGTTGGTCTTTGTGTTGTTGAAGATGGCTCCTTGATCGGGCATCCCTGTAGCAATAAGAGTAAAACAAGCGTCGCTGCTAAAGTTCTCAACCGAGCCAGATTCATCATAAATGTCGGATGCCTCAAAAACTTGTCAAGGAGCAAGGCTTCAATGTTTGTATCAAAATTCAATGCCAATCGAGATAACGCTCTAAAAAATTCCGCTTTTTACCTCAAGGCTTTTCTCATTGATTAAATTAACTCTCTACCTTGCCCAGATAAATAGACTTTCGCTTCCCTGCCCTCCAATAGCGTAGATATCGATAGGGACCACAGCCATTAATTATCTTTTCTTCCACGTAACCAGTACCGCCCTTACGTCCCCGACCCTGATTAGGGAGCGCTGCCTCCTCAATCGGCTCCGGTATCGGTTCCATTGCCTGTAGCAACCCGTCGATAATCGCTTTCATCTCTTCGAGTTCATCCCGGTTCCATTTTGCGGCATGAGACGCGACTTCATTGGGGGAGAAGTTAGAGGTTTTTTTTTCGGCATGGCATTTAGGGTGCAAATAATCCGCCATCATCCTTAAATATTGCACCCTAAACTTTTAGGGTGCAATATTCCTGATAAATTGTCTGAATTTTGCACCCTAAATCAACGTCACAAGCCGCAACTGCTTTAGAAGTGATGCTCTACCGCTGTGGAGGTTAGCCGGTCTACTGTCGAGTTTCTTGTCGTGGGTGCAATTGCTGAAGTTCTCAATGCTCAAAGTAGTGCTTTAGGTAATCTTGCTGCGACTGGATTTAGTCGTCGCCAAAGAAAATAGACAAGATAAGCTTGGGTTTGCCTTGATGAAAAAAAAGATAGGACGGCTGCTGGTAACGGGTGCTGTAGTGGGATTGATGCAATCAGGAGTGGTGTCAGTCCTAGGTTTGTCGGCTAATGCCTCTACGATGCCCAAAAATATAATTGCAAAAGCAAGTGCCAGACATCCGAGTACAACGAAATACAATGCCAAAGGGTTCGTTATTGCACCTTATCCACGAGAGTGTGCAACCAAGAACTGCTACAACTGCCCAGATTTCCAATACCAGGAAGATGCTCAAGCATTCTTTTGGGCTTTCCCAAATGACCCTTCTGGGCTAGATGGTCGTCCAGGACCAGCGACGGCGGGCAGACCGAATGTTGCTTGTGAAGCTCAACCTCATCGACCTAAATAACTCAACCCTTGCACCCACAATTAGATAGAACAGCATGCGCGATTCGTTCTGGGGTGGCTTGATTGTTGAAATGCGTTCGGTATTGTAAGACTATGCGATCGCTGAAAGCTCAGCACCTGATTCATGCTCTGCCTGTTATGGCGATCGCTGCCATGATGGGGTCGATTGTCTACCAGCAATGGCAACAAACCCTTCAAGCTCGACCCGATTATGACAGCGCTGATGCAGCCCCACCTCGTTATCCTGCCAAAGTTACAGCCAACCGTAACCCATCCTTACCCCAATCCGAGAATTGGCAAGTTCAGCAGGTTTTAACAGGTGAAAGCATGATTATCACCGCAGGCTGGAAGAAGGAGAAACTACGTTTGTGTGGGATTGATGTACCCGAATCTCTAGCCGCCGAATCCCGGAACTACCTCAAGAAGTTAATTGACCAAGCCAAAGGCGCAGTAATTGTCATCCCCACCGGACGCGATCGCTCGAATCGAATAATTGGTGAGGTATTTGTCAGTGCTAATCCAAACAATCCAGACCAGGAGAAGTTTCTCAATGGAGAAATGGTGATGGCTGGATTGGCTTATCACTACAGCCCCTATTCATCAGGTTGTTTAAATCAAGAGGGAATCATTAAAGCTGAAGAAATTGCCCGTTCTGAGCATCGGGGAGTTTGGGTACAGTCAAAGGATATGTTAGATAAATAAACCCCAAACGATGACAGAGCCACCCATCTACGACCTTGGCATGACTGACACCGAATATGCTGCACTGACAGCCAAAAGCTATAATCCAACTTTAGAACACCAGTTTTTGGAAGTAGGCGAAGACCCTTCCCAAGCTTTGAAACTGACGCGATTGGTGGGGCTTTTACAGGATAAGCCACCGGAAACCGAGCCAGAGTGGCAAGAGGTGATCAGTACGATTGAAGATGTCTGCAAAGAAAAACCTAATCTTGATGAACCAGTGCTGGAGAAGTGAGCGATCGCATCCTTTCCACTAAAGTTAGAGAAGCAGACACCTAGATAAAAGCCAACGTAGAAAGCGCTGAACAAATTGATTGCACAGCTACAAAGAGAACAAGCCAATGGGACGGAAAGCTAAACTCAAGCAAGTCAGACACTCAGCACAACCATCACCACAACCGGAAACTAACTCAGACCCGAATGAATTTGTGGAACAGCTAGAAAAGCAAGGCTACCAACTAGAACGGGTTGAGCGCTGTCCTGAAGTACCCAATCAACAAGTAAAGCCACAAATGTAGTTGCAAGAGTGTCGTGACCTGCCATGAGTATGCCAATTGGCACAAGTTTTCTGAGTGTAGGCACAGCTCATCTAGTGGATGTCTTCAACAACACCAGTGCTAGGGTTGAAATGCAGCAGTAACCCAATATGCTTTGCCTAGTACGAGAGATCAAGCGATGAGTTACAGCATGAACGATGGGCTGGAAGTGGCTTCACAAGCTGCTGCTGACATAGATGCTTGGCTATGCGCTCAACCAGAAACCATTAGCGTCATTAATGTTGAGGATGACCCAACTTTTCAGAGTCGAGATATTGACTTAATTTGGACAACTCAGAAGGGTGAAGTTTTGGTGGAAGTTAAAGGCGATCGCTGGAATAGAACCAACAACTTCTTCTTTGAAACTCACAGCAATCTCGAAAAGGGAACTCCCGGTTGTTTCCTGTACACCGAGGCAGACTGGCTGTTTTACTATTTCGTGAACACTCGGCTTCTATATAAATTGCCAATGCCCAAAACGCGAGACTGGTTTCGCATCACCATGAATCGGTTTCGGGAACGCTCAACGACAACCCCTGTAGGAAACAGTCACTACACCACCGTGGGGCGACTGGTGCCGATTACCACGGTGATGCTGGAAGTTCCGGGTGTAGTTAGGCAGCAGATGTAGCAGTAGACGCTACCTCATGCGATCGCTATCATGCTGGGGCCAGATGGCACTTTCAGCAACAGACGGAAAAGTAAACATTACGGTGCGCCGAAATAGTTATCCTTGCAACGTCTGCTACGATAGCATAAGTAAATCAAGGTGAATCATTTAAACTCAATCCAAAAAAACTAAGTTCAAGCGAACTCTCTATGTATCAGAGAGGCTAAACTTATGGACATGGCAAACCGTGTCCCAGTTAACTTAGAAGGCTTAAGAGAGCGCATAGAACACGCACGCTCTGATTCTGCATGGAAAGAATTATCGCTATCCAAAAAGGTCAGAATCCTTTTACAAGAGCGATTAGAGGAGGTTGAACACCAAAATCAAAAAACAACCCCTTCACCGACTGTTAGCAAAGGGGAATAATCAGCGAACACACCAAAACCTATGACACCAGAAAGATTAGACGAAATTGACCAGAGACTTGAAGCTCATGCAGAAGCGATCGCTCAGTTGAGAAATCAACAACAGACAAACACTGCCACGGTTACGGACTTACAGCGCGTAACGTCTGAACTGCTAGATATTGCCCGACTGCATCAACAAGCATTGAGGGTATCGCAAGTGAACGCAGATAGAGACAGAGCAGTGATAGTTGAAAATCAAGTTGAAATTAGACGCATCTGGGAATATCTACTTTCAACTCGCAATAATGGCAACAGGCATTAACGTCGCAAATTATTCGACCTTTACAAATAAAGCCAAGGCGTAGTATAAAGACGATTGTACCTTTGTATCAAGTTCAAGAATGTATCCCTTAGTGGATACTTGTTTCAGTCATTTAAATAACTGAAAAATCAGCCCAAAAATCAGCAAAAAAAAAGGAGGTAAGTTACTCGCTAAAACTTGGTTCATTTGAAAGAACCGAAGTTATCGGCAAAAAATAACTCACCAACCCAAACATATTGATTTTCAATACACTCATGGTACCCTGACTCCCGGTAATTGTCCATGAAGTGTAGGGGTAGTTCCCAAAGATCCTACTGCCTATCCCAAAGCTCAACCAAATTCAAGTGAAATTCGGGGAGTGGTTGATGAAGAACGCCGGTAGACGCCGGAACTTTTCTATTGGATTAAAAATTTTTGGCGGGTGACTGCCTCATCAAAAGTGAGGAACCCGTTCATGTCAAAATCAGCGTCAACAACCGTCAGAATCAAGTCCGCACCCGTCTCCCCCGACAACCAGAAGAAAGGGGCAGTGAAAGAACATCCAAAAACTAAATCCGCTCAGTCTATTGATTTAGTTCAAATTTTAGAGAGCGAAGTTTACCCACGCTTGTCGCCAGAAAAGATTTACAGTTGGGGGGGTCACAATTTCCAACGGGGTAGCAACTGCTTACGGGGTAATCCACCGTGGGGTGACAGCAAATCAGGTACGAGCTTTGCAGTCTTTGAGGATTTGCACTTTCTGGATTCTCACAACGGTAAAGAATCAGGAGATCCAATCAAATATCTTTACAGCCAGAAGGTTGGGCGCTATGAGAATCCTAGAGGTCAAGATTGGATTGATACAGTCAAAGAGCTGTTTAGTTTAGCTGGTGTCCCGTTCCCTGAACGTGAATGGAACCCCGCCCAAATCAAACAAGCACAGCGGCGCGAGACACGTCAAGCCATTCTCAAAGCCGTTGAGGACTATTGTGCCGATATTCTGTGGACACCCAGAGGCGATGCACAAAGAAAGCATCTAATTGAGGGAAGAGGATTCACTGAAGCAGGACTAAAAGACCTTGGAATCGGTGTGTATACCTCAACCAAAGAAGTCAAGGAAGTCCTGCAAGCGAAGGGATTAGACCTGGAACTTGCTCGGCAAATCGGTGTGTTGTCCAAAAAGTGGGAAGGTTACATGACCTTTCCTTGGGCGAATTCTTATGGTCAACCACTGACACTCTACGGGCATCAAAGTAAGACATGGGCTGACGCAACAGGGAATCCCAAGAAGTATGCTCTGTTTAATCCCAAAGATGAAAGCGGAGAATGGTTACATACCAAAGAGTCACCTTACCTGTTAAACCGAGCAATTCGCGATCGCCACAAGGAATTAATCTTAGTTGAAGGGATTACGGATGCTGCGATAGCTCATCAGCAGGGCGACACAAGGGTTGTCGCTTGCGCTGCGGCAATGCTCTCGAAGGATCAAGTACAAACGCTGGTGCGGCAGAAAGTAGAGCGAGTGACTATTGCGTTAGACCCTGATGAAGCTGGAAAAGCTGGAATTGGTTCTTGCATCAAACGCTTATTGGATGCAGGCATTAGTCCATACGTTGCTCCTCAGCTCCCTGACGGTTTAGACCCCGATGAATTTATTCTCAAGCACGGGATAGAAACTTGGAAGAATGCACATATAGCAGCAGCAAAACACGCTTTCACATGGACAGCAGAACAAATCATCGCCAGTGGCGACCTGTCCAGTGATAAAGGAAAAGAAGACATTTTGAATCAATCCCGATGCTTTGCGCGTAACCTGAAAGATGATCCAAACGTGGAGCTATTTTTCTGGAGTGTAATCGCCAAAGCCTTGGATATGGATACCAAAACGTTCCGCAAAAAGCTTGAAGAGCAATGGAAAGTACCGGATGAATTCATCGACCAAGACATTCCCCAATCAAAAAGTAAGACTAAGTACCGCCACTCAGTTATTGAACGACATTGGGGGAATCATCTCAGACTAAATGAGCTGAAAAACATTATCGAACTTGACGGGAAGCCTCTAGAACTGGATACAATCGCAATCCAATTGGGGATTGAATTGGATGAAGATATCCCCAAGGAACAAGCGATCGCAATTTGTACCGTCATTGCCAAAGCTAATTCTTACAACCCTGTTAAAGATTACCTGGAAGATTGCCTTCGGAAACACGCCCCGATTGACATCGACAACCTAGCCACCCGCTGGTTTGGTACAAGCGATAACCTATCAAATATCTACCTCAAACGCTACCTAATTGGGGCTGTAGCGCGGATTTATCAGCCCGGTTGTCAGAATGACACATCGCTCATTTTGCAGGGCAAGCAAGGCTTTAAGAAATCCACTTTCTTCAGAGTCTTGCACCAAGGCTCTAAAGTCCGCGAGTCGCATGAAACCTGGTTTGACGACACGATGTCTGATGTCTCAAACAAGGATGAACGCGACAAACTGCATCGGTTTTGGTGCCTAGAGTGGAGCGAATTAGAACGGGTACTTCGCCGAGGCGATGATGTAGTCAAAGCATTCTTGACCAGCAAAAGTGACACGTACCGACCCCCTTATGGACGTGAACCCATCACGAAATTAAGGCAGTCAGTCATCGTGGGAACAACAAATCGTGATGAATTTCTAAGCGATGATTCAGGCGATCGCCGTTTCTGGACTATCAAGATTGAAAGACGCATCGACTCAGAGCAGATTGAATCTGAACGCGATCGGGTTTGGGCTTCTGCCGTCGCAGCATACAAAGCGGGTGAACAATGGCATTTAAGTGATGAGGAACAAGCGCTCTCAGCTATAGCTAATAGCGAATTCCATATGTCAGATGCTTGGGAGAAGTACGTGCTTGATTATGTTCGCAACTTACCCCAAGTCACGACCGCTGAAATACTGCAAAATGCATTGGACTTGGACAAATCCCGCCAAGACAAGCTTAGCCAGATGCGGGTCGGCGTCATTATGAAGCGCTGGGGTTGGGAGAGAAGAAAAATGAACTGGCAAGGAAGCAGACTTAACGGCTGGGTACCCACTCGCTCTACTGTCCAACCTGTCCGACCTTGTCCGACCTTAGATAATGAGGTTGGACAACCCTCAAATGACGCTACCCCAATGTTTTCAGACTTTGCTGTCCAACCTGTCCAACCTTTTTCTCAAGACTTTTCTCAAAAAGAAGCTACCCCCCAGAAAGATATTTTCAATCAATCCGCACAAACAGAAGGTGTTTCCACCATTGTGGTCGGACAGGTCGGACAGTGCGAATCAGAAGCTATAGAGAGTAATGGTTTTGAAGGTGTCCAACCTAGTGTCCAACCTGATGTCCAACCTCAAAATGAGGCTCAGGAGGTTGGACAGGATGAGATTGAGGGAGGGGATGTAGAGTGCGCTGTTGAGGAGGTA
>JBFLZA010000452.1:0-7888 GCA_040756535.1 Cyanobacteriota bacterium | reverse complement strand
CAGCAGAGGAAGTGACGGATGTAGCGACAAGAGCGATTGAACAACGCATTTACTCCCTGGTTGTCATCAACTATGCCAACCCTGACATGGTGGGACACACCGGCTATATGGACGCCGCCGTGCAAGCGGTGGAAACAGTAGACCATTGCCTGGGACGCCTGATTGAAAGCATCAACAAAGCTGGTGGCACCGCTTTGATCACTGCTGACCACGGCAATGTGGAATATATGTGGGATGAAAATGGCAACCCTTGGACGGCTCACACAACCAATCCTGTACCCTTTATCCTAGTAGAAGGGGAAGGATTAAAGATCCCCGGACATGGCACGGAAGTTGCCCTGCGTAGCGACGGGCGTCTGGCGGATATTGCACCCACCATCCTGGAAATTTTAAAATTACCTCAGCCGCCAGAAATGAATGGGCTTTCCCTGCTACAATCGGCTGGATTTGAAATCCGAGCTAGTCGCTCACCCCTTCATGTTTCTCTTTAGCCATTGATTATTGGTCAGTCGCAACCAACAACTAACAACTAACTATGACGATTGTTCAAGTTCTACAACTTATCTGGTCAGTATCTGCCATCGGTTTAATTGTTTTGGTACTACTACACAGTCCTAAGGGCGATGGAATTGGTGGTATCGGGGGTCAAGCTCAACTCTTTACGAGTACGAAGAGTGCAGAGACGGCTCTGAACCGGGTTACTTGGATACTCGCTATTATTTTTATTGGTCTGACGGTGGTTTTGAGTGCGGGTTGGTTGGGTAGTTAACACATCCGTTTCTGTAGGGTTTGTTATTCACTACGCCTGTTTAGAGAACATCTAGATAACGCGGAATCCTATCGGTTATTCCTGATTCATCCGCCTGCCCTCGCCTAACCCCCACTGTGGCAATGTCTACGCTGTGTTAGGGAACCCAATAGCGTGACGTATTGTGTTAAAGCAAATGCAGCAAGCATTGAACAGTCACAGTGCTAGTCAGCGCGAAGCTACTGCTGTGTTTGGAATGGCAACCCCTACTCCTCCAACGGTACTAATGTCCTGCTAGTGCCAAGAAAATGCCTTGCAACGAGAGAGTACTCTTATTGAACGGGGAACGCTAACCCCTGCGGAGTAGGGGAAGCTCAATCAAGCATTTGTATCTGCATTGATTTGCTACGCAGCAATCTCAAGATGAGGAAAAATACTAAACCCAAGCTGAGGCGTCTCCGGGATAACAAGGGTTGTCGCCTAATGGGGTTAGGATTAGCGATCGCTACCAGTTTATTGCTCGTTGTGACACCGTTACAGCAGGTGAATGCTCAAGATAGTGCGATCGCACACAGAAAGCACACATCTTTATTAGCCGCCACCACATTATTATCTTTCCAAGCTGCAACCCAGGATATTACTCCCCCAGCTCCCCCAGCTTCCCCAGCTCCCCCAGCTTCCCCAGCTCCCCTTACTTCCCTCCCAGTCCCTCAAGTTCATCCCCTGCCAACTTCATTAGCGCAGTGGCAAGATCTAACGAGTGCTGGTGATTACTTTTCTGACATCAAGCTGACTCCAGTAGGCTATCTGGTGTGGTCTCAGTTTCCTGTTAAAATTTACATCGAGCGACCAAAAGACCCTGATGAGTCATCTGCCAGCGTTCAGCGCTTTCAGAAGTGGGTCGAGGCTGTATTGCAGGCGGTACAGGAATGGAGCCTCTATTTGCCCTTAGAAGTAGTTGCCCAGCGAGAAGCAGCGGATATTTCGATTTTGTACGAACGCCCTCCCCTGCAAGCTGCATTTGATCGCGAAACGGGAAAATTCAACATTCCTCGCGCTCGTTCTGCCCAAACTCGCTACGAGTTTTACCTGCGCCAAGGAGCGATCGCACCGGAGACAATATTATCCCAACGGTTTACCATTCAACTCAGCCCCCACCAAACCGCTGACTATACCTTAGCAACGGCACGTCATGAACTCGGTCATGCCTTAGGAATTTGGGGTCACAGTCCTGAGCAAACGGATACCATGTACTTTTCCCAAGTCCGAAATCCAGCTCAGATTTCTGCTAGGGATATCAATACGCTCAAACGGATTTACCAACAACCCACCCGTTTAGGATGGTCTTTAGCTTCTGAGTCTACTAACGAAGAATAAACGGGTTTAGTCGGTGTAGAAACTTTGTTCGAGTTGAGATAATTTCTCATCGATCTCAAAATGGTTGCACTGTTCCCATTTATCTGCGATCGCAAGAATTTGCCCGACGAGAGAGTAGGTGTTTTGCGAACCAGATAGCGCTGCCATTCCCCAATCCCCATCCTCAATCGCGGTATCTTCAAGAATGAGCAGGTTTTGCTCTAGTTCTCTTCTGGCATCTTTAAGTAATTGGCCCAGACGTTTGGCGTTTCGCTTTTGTGCTTTGGCTTGTTGTCGTGTAAGTAACATAGCAATTTTTTTACCTCTACTGCTGATATTTCAACACTACTCAGATCACCTGATCCGGATGACTTAGCAATATGCAACTTTTTCAAGTGACTGTTTGCCGGTAAAAAACCTGATGAAATCTTAGAAGTTACGGTTGATTGGGTGTGGCCAATCTGGCAAATGGTACTGTGTGGTTCTATGAAGGGGATGGACTACGTCCCGCGAGAGTTAAGGCTTTTTTGAAAATGAAGTGATGAAAAAGCGTTAGCGTAGAGGGAAGCAAGCCGTCACCTCCTGGTTGGTGATGTGATTAGACAGGAGGCGATCGCACTTCAGCTAAGTTGAATGGCCCTGAATTAAGCCCTGAACTAAAGTTCGGCGTCAAAGCTAAAACCCGTTAAAACGGATTGAAAAGCTTATCCAGTAGGCTTTAGCTATTTAGAGCTTTGAGCGGAAATTTATTTCCAGGCTATACCAGTCAGTGACATTCCAACTAAGTTTCTGTATCTTCGTTTTTTGGGGTATCAGTAGCAGGCGTTTGAGCAGCCTGTCTCACTACCTCAACGTCCAAGTCTAACGCCATCGCAATTTGTTCTACACTCAACCCCAGTTGTAATAATCGGGGTACTGTTTCTAACTTGCCTTCTACCTTCGCCTTTGCCGCAACTTCTTCCGCAACTTCTCGAAAGTACCTCGTTTGCTTTAATTCATCTAATTCAAACATCGCTTCTAACTCCTGGCGACTTAAGTTGGTAAATTTATAAACCAATATCGTCTCTATCAATCCTAGAACTTTCCGTCTGAGGGCAACATCTTCAAGTTCCCGTTGTGCTTGTTGTATGAGTCGATTAGTTTGCTCAATGGCGGTTTCTTCGGTTGCCATCACTAGCTGCATCATGCCAAAGCTAAGGGATGGTTCTGCTGTTTCCCCTAACTGATCTAAATACACGAACTGCACTTGCTGACTCATCAGCAACCCTCGATACTGCATTGGCACTCCTGGATCTAAACTCCGACTGGCAAATATCGCCACTGCACACCAATCGTTGTGAGGTTTGTATTGACCCAGGTAAAGAAAGATTTCGGTAAACAAGCGCCAGTAAAAGTCCGATTTTGGCTGAAACTGTACCTCAACGAAGTAAATGGGTTGGTGTGTGGCATTGGCGGCTGGCAAAAATACACCATCAACGCGGAAAGCCAATTCTTTGATTTCTGGTGAGGAAAACTGATAGCCTTGAGCCTCGGTAGGTGACTGACCAATGAGTTCAAATAAAAGTCTGGGGAAGGTTTGAAAGAGCTGGTAGAAGATTGTGTCAGTTTTCACAAGTTCTTGGGATGACCCTGCTTTATATCCTCATTAAGATAGGGTGCATCCTGCTTAAAAATCCCGCGCCATTGGCTATTGATAATTATCAAAAATTGTGGTATTCGCTAGCGAAGAATATTGGGAAGACTATGAGAGAGAGTAAAACTGCTAAAAGTGTGAGCTATCATCCCTACCTAATTGAATCCCTCAAAGATTCAGAAGAGGCAACTGCATATATTGAGGCGGCATTAGAAGAAGGAGACTCAAAACTTTTGCAGTTGGTACTGAGAAATGTAGCTGAGGCGCATGAGATGAATAAGCTATCAGAGCAAGCCAAACTGCATCATGAGAAACTGGACAAGATGTTGTCTGAGGATGGAGATTGGTGAAATTTACAGCTTGGTAGCGCTACTAGATGCACTGGGCTTTAAGCTAGCGATCGCACCCAAGTAGATTAGCTTATCGGGTAGATTGAGAGCGATCGCACTTCAGCTAGTTTTCTGTATATTCGTTTTGTGGGGTATCAGTAGCAGGCGTTTGAGCGGTCTGTCTCACTAATTATAGATGGCTTATTTTTTAGAGAAAGCAGCTTCTTCTTTCAACGTGATGTTACACTCACTCCGCTTGTCCAATTAATGTGAACGCAGCCCAGTTTTCCGGTTCGGGATATTGCTTTATGGTGGTGAGCATGGCTTGGCGCAGTGCTTGAGCTTTATCAAGTTTCTGCTGGAGAAGGTTTTTATAAAAATTCGTCATCAGTAAGGCTGTAGGGGCGTCTGGCACCTTCCAGATAGACACCACGATGCTAGGGACACCAGCAGCAAAGAAAGAACGGGATAGCCCAACGACTCCATCAATGCTAGTTCGACCTAAAGCAGTCTGACAAGCACTGAGAACAACTAGTCCGGCATTTAACTTCAAGTCATAAATTTCCCCAGTGGTGAGGAAACCATCATCCTTGTCGGATGGAGCAAGTGCGATCGCCCCTGGCCCTATCCCACCAGGAAAGTCATATAGTAATCCGTGAGTAGCTAGATGAATAATTTTTGCTGAGGGAAGCTGTTGTACGATCTCTGTTTCTGTAGCTTGGTTGCCAATAAGCGGCTGAGTCCGCAGTAGGTTGGCAATGTCCTGTGCTTCCTGCTCGGCTGCTGGTAATGGTTCTAAAGTTAGTGATTCTGGGAGTTCTCCAGGAATATTCACAGGCATCGTTTCAGGCATCACGGGATTTCCTACCACTAGATATTCACTGGCAGCCCCTGAAACCCGTTGCAATTGTTCATGAGTGAACCCTAAGACTTGAATGGCGGGAGATGTCAGGATAGTGTGTTTTTCAATTAAGTATTGTCCTTGTGTATCTTTCAGTGCTGGGAAGGGAACTAAAAACAAATCATTTTGTGGAATGAAAATAATTCGGTCATCTGCGTTAGCAGGCAAAAGGTCATCAATAGGTTGGATAAGTAATTGGTAAAGCTGATGTAAATGTTGTTCTAAGTCTTGACTTTGCTTTTTTTTGACAACTTCCGACAAACTGCGATTTCTTATACCAATAGAGCCATAGGCCGTGCTAACAAGTTCCTTAAGAGCCGAATTTGAGCGAGATAATGAATTAACTTCTGAATTCCCTCGACTCAGCAAAGTGGGTTGCTTTTGCATTAGTATGACAACAAGCACACTAGTACAGCCAAGCGCAATCAAAATTGCAGCAAGGCGCTGTTGCCTGCGTAAAAAAACTAAACCAATATAGCTGACGATTAGAATAATTAAGGTGGTTATCAATACTAGATAACCCCAAAACTCTATTCGTACCTGCCAAAAGCTATGTCCCGAAGTGACTAGGTTGGGGGATTCTTGTTGCTTCTGTTGAGGTTTAAGATTAACTCGACGAAATGACACTTCCCCATTAGGCTTTATTACCCAAATGAAGAGTTCTGATTCGTGGGGAAACTTTAATCCTCCATGAGAGGTTTTGTCATCATAACTAATTGAGTAATTGACAATTGTGGTCTTTTGCTGTTTTGCAATTGTTTGAATTTGCTCAAGAGTAGGTGAATTAACGGACAAGGGAGTTCCTGACTGAAACTCTGACTGCCTTGCTAGCAAATTTATAAAAACACGGGCACGACCTCGTTCAGCAATTTGTAGAGCCTCATTTTGTCTATTTTGAGCAATGTAAAACTGTTGCAAAAGATTGTATGGTCGAATCTGCCTAGAGGAGAGGGCTACTACATATTCACTACCACCCATAACTTGAAAAACCCTTGATGTTTCAGACTCAGCCTGCTCTACTACAGTAAGTAGGGTTTTTTCTGCCTCAATGAAATTTCCAGAGTCAAGAAGAGCTGCTCCTAAATTTTCTAAAACAAGATTCTGATATTCAATATTGGTTTCTATAGCTAGAGCTTGACGGTAGTATTCTATTGCTTTTCCATATTGTTTTAGGGAATGATAAGCATTACCTAATGCTCCCAAGGCATAAGCCTTAGTTGAATTTGCTGCATCTGTTGAAGCCAAACCAGTAGAATCTTCGGAAGGCTCTAGTTCTTGTGTTATGGCTAAACTTTGCTGATATTGATTGAGAGCTTCATGATAATTTTCCTGTAAATGGAAAGCATTTCCTAACTGTATCAATCGTTGTACAACTCCCTGTTTTTGAAAAAAATCTAGCGACTCTAAAGATTTTTTTATTTTCCAAAAAATCTTGAAGCTTTCCTGATAACAGTCAATGGCTTCCGCAAAATATCCTAAAAAATAGTAGGCATAACCTAAATCGTGCAGTGCGCGTTCCTCCCCTTCCTGGTCTCCGATTTCTCTATAAATCGCTAATCGCCGTTGTAGAGTTGGTAATATTTCTTTGACTGAATTATCAAGATCACTATCAATATATTGACTATGACCAGAAACATATAGCCACTCCGCTTCGCTTTCGAGTTTTTCTATTTCCGCTTTCCGCTCCTCCTGAGTTTGAGCCAACAACTCATTAACTTGACTCATACCCAAAAACAGCGGATTTATCGGAGAATGAGTTTGTTGAGAAACTGCCTTAACCGTCAGTGAGGATAGGCAAATGACCAACGCTAAAAAGCTGCATAAAATTGCTCTCATTGAATCTTATTTAATTAATACCTTTGACCTTGAGCCTCATTGTTCCAGGAGAATTGGAATCAAACCACATTTCATTTACCTCGTAGCTGCTGGGTTCACCTAAGAAGTCTGAGGGTGGCTGCTTTTCCTTCACCACAGCACTCTGCTGCACTTCAGCTAGACCTTTACTAGAGTCCTTAATCTGGAAATCAGTCATCGGCATTACTCGCCAAACCTCCGAATCACTCCTAAGTCGAGGATTCGAGCCTCGTGGAAGTGGGGCTTCCTGTTTAAACTTCACTCGCTTAATATCTTTGATAGCAATCGCTTCAGCCTGAGCACTCAGTTCAATTGATAGCTCTTTATCTGTAATCTTTGTGACTCGACCTGACTTAGGTTCACCTTTTGTCAACTCCACATCTGCCAAAGTTGGCAAAACTACTGAAATCGATGTGTTTTCTGCGGATGATGTCGTTGGAGATGTCGCAACCCTTTTCGATGTATTGGTACATCCTGCCAACCCCATTCCTGTAGCCAGGAGGGTAACAATCATTACATTGAAAAATCTTTTCATGTTGTAAAAAGCTGTACTCCCCTACATTCCATAGATCAAGTTGCAACCCAATCATCCGGAAATGTCTAGCTCAACGAAGTATGAAAGTTGTAGGTTAGAACCCAGCGTGGTTTCATTGGATTTTTAGTATATTTAGATACAGAATTTGCCTCAGCCTCCCCAACCTACCAACGACCCCAACATCTTAGGAACGCTTGTCAGTCTACTGGGCGTGTTGAGTGCATTCCTCTACTTCACAGGCTGGATTTATCGCTGGGCGTATTTTAGCTTCTTTCAGCTAGAAGTCACGACCCTTGACTTACCTCTAGAGTCATTTTTTATTGTTCCTTTCCAGGTATTTCTGGGCAGTCCCTTGGCATTGTGCAACACTGGATTAGCTGTTGTGGCAGCAGTGCTTCTGATTAAAATAACCATGTGGTTGTTTGAACCACCCAGATGGCAAGTAATTGGGAACCCAAATAGTTTGCGATCGCGCCTAATTCGATGCGCTCAAAAACTACACAGCTCGTGGATTGCTCGAAGGTTGAGGTCA
>JBFLZA010000451.1:0-7939 GCA_040756535.1 Cyanobacteriota bacterium | reverse complement strand
CTGTCCATCAACGGGCACTTTCACCACTCGGCTTCGACCTAATCCCAGCAATCCCAACGCTTTCAACAAGCTTGGGTGCGCTTCCTCGCTGACTGCAACCGTAATCGGTGGCGCACCAAACAACCCGTCTGCTTCTACATTCCAACCTTCCCGTTCGAGTACAGCATGGCGGGCGGCGGCTAATGCTGTAAAGTTAGCAACAGTTGCTCCCGTAACGAAGGCACCACCGCACTCGGCGGGAAGATGCAGTACATCGAGGAGCCAGCGCAAAGCTACCTGCTCCAGTAAGGCTGTAGCTGGGGTGATGCGATAAAGTCCACAATTTTGATCCCACGCGGCAGCTAGCCAGTTGGCTGCCAACGTTACAGGCAAAGAACCACCCGTGACAAATCCGAAGAAGCGGGAGCCTGCCTGTGCCATTGATGCAGGTGAGCCAATTTCATCGAGTAGTTGCAAGACGAGTTCGGGTTCGACAGGCTGATTGGGGAGGGGTTGATCAAACTGAATGAGATTAGCGATCGCATCATTGGTTGGCGCAACTTTCCGAGAATCTAAGCCTTCAAGATAGCGAACTGCATATTGAGTCGTTTTTTGCAACAATTTTCGCATATCCTTTTCCCTCTATGCACCAAGCTAAACCATCATCATGCCACTATTGCTCCATGTCTACCTCACTTTAGGAGGCATAAAATAATGGTCGAGCCCGTTACTGGTTGTTGTGATGAGCCATAACACAGGTGATAAGCAATCAAGCAAGAGGAAAACGCTATTAAATAGCAATCACTTCTGGAATCTATAGTATTCGGCTTGTTGTTTACCTTATCGGGATTTAGAAACAATCCTAGTCAGGAAATACTAATAGACAGCATCTTGCCGAGCTCAAGAGGTCAACTTGTTTATGAAGATATTTGCCCACAGAAAACGCTTCATTTGGGCAATTTTGTTGTGTCTGTCGGTGATTCTATTCCCCCTACTCAGTCAAGCCGTGACAGTGCATGAACTCCCCAATCCCCGACAGCTTTATGGCGGTTGGGTAAGCGATGGGGCAGATATGCTCAGCGATAGTACAGAAGCACAACTCAATGCCATGATTTCTGAATTGGAACGTCAAAATGGTAGTGAAATTGCCGTTGTCACTGTCCCAGGAACAGCACCCGCCCCCAGCCCGAAAGCCTTTGCCACTGAGCTATTCAACACTTGGGGAATTGGCAAGCAAGGTCAAGACAATGGGGTACTGTTTCTGATTTCAAAAAGCGATCGCCGCGTGGAAATCGAAACTGGCTCTGGTCTGCAAACTATTATTCCTGATGCTGAAGTTAAAAGGATTATTGATAACAAAATTACCCCAAAATTCAAACAAGGTGACTTTGATGGCGGCACACTGGCAGGAACGAAAGCACTAGTAAACACCTTGCAAGGTCAACCCTTAGGATTCGTTTTTTTTTGTTATGTGGCTGGAGTAGTATTGTTTTTAAGTACCTATTTCAAAGCACGCCAAGAAGCCCGTCATCCTCTCTTGCTTGAACCGTATGGACGTTCAAGAATAAACAGCTTAAATGATACTTCTCTAAAAAAAATACATCAGCTACTCTATTTTTCCTCTTTTGGTGTCACATTTACTTTGACATTATTAGCTGTGTCAAGTATCCCTAATCCTTGGGCATATATTGTGGTATCGATTGGGATTGTTGTACTGACAACTTTGAATAAGCAATCCAGCAACAGTAACTCTGCATCAAGTATGGTGGGTTGGGTAGTAGGCTGGAGTCTCCTACTCATTTTCGTAATCTTTATTATCGTGCCAATTTTGGCTAATGTTTTAATTGCAGTCTACTCGTTTGCAGGGCAGACAGGACTTAATCTCGCCATAGCTTTCTTGGCAGGGGTAATTGCTGCTTTTCCCCTCGCCAATCTGTTGATGAAATTGTTTGTCAACCTACGAACAACACGCTGCATTCACTGCCAGATGCCGATGGAACAGACCGACTCAACCCTACTGGCGTCTCACCTAAGTAGACCGGAGAAAGTGGCTCAAGACTTGGGTAGCGTCAAGTTTGAAGGCTGGCAATGTCCTAGCTGTAGTCCAAAGATACAAAGGCAGGGAATTCACATTCGCACTTACGTTTTAGATTCAGCTCTCTTTAGCAACTGCCCGACTTGTCAAGAATTAACTGTCACCTTTGAAGATAAAGTCTTGAAACGCGCCACAGAGTACACTACAGGAAAACGCCTCGTTACTAACCTCTGTAAGTGTTGTAACTATCGGCACGAACAAGAGCAGATAATTCCACTCCTGTCTTCTTGTTCTAGAAGTAGCTCAAGCAGTAGTGACGGTAGCTGTAGCAGCAGTAGTACTAGCAGCAACAGTGGCGATTTTGGCGGTGGTAGCAGTGGTGGAGGTGGTGCTGGGGGAGATTGGTAATTATTGCCGCTTCTATAGCGGTTTGCATTATCTTTGCTATTACTCTCGGAAGACTTAAAACAATACGAGCTAGTGATTTCCTGATAATCGTCTAGGCTTCACCTCCTTAGTCCACTCATCCACTCATCCACGATGAATCTCAGTCCACTTGAGTGGACTTGAGCTATAAGCCAGGAGTTTTAACTCTTGGCGGACTTGCCTGGTATGAGAAACTACCCATAGAGAGGCAGGGAAACTTCCTTTTGGCGTTTCCCCGTTATTTTTATGTTCAAATGGGTAAACTTTACCCATCGCTAGGTAAGATGGTAGACGATAGAAACTCAAATAGCAACCCCAATTTGCCAACACTCAAGCAATTGCGTGAGCGTTTAGGGATGACTCAAGAAGAATTCGCTAGCGAATTGGGAATAACCCGCAAAACGCTTGGCAATCATGAAAGAGGTGCACATCAACTGAAACTCTCTCTAGGACAAATCAAACGCTTGAAAGAACTTTTAGAACAAGCTGGAATGTCGATCGATGACTTACCTGACGACATCGACTGAGGAGCCATCAACGGTGTTGCTGAATAACGGTATGATTTCCGGTAGATCCCCGACTTCACCAGTCAAATTCATCCAGCAGCATCAGGATTTCAACAAAGAAATCGGGTCGCTGGGTTGTCTTTTCATAACTTGTGCTCAGCAACACCCCATCAACTATCGGATTTTGGTTAGTGGTGAGAGGCAATATCCGTGCCATCGCCTCTGGTAGGCTGTGCGATCGCCCATACTAAAATTTAGACATCAGCATTCGTTCCTAAAATTTCTAGCACGAAGCATAATGTTTTTTTGATTCAGACAGGTGTAGCAGTCTTGTTTCTAGTAGTAGCTAAAGAGGAGAGGGGATAATGTTACAGACAACTCTTTTAGAAACCCTTAACAAATTACCTGAATCGCTGCAACAGGAAGTGTTGCACTATGCCGAATTTCTGGCAGAGAAATATGCAAAACAATCACAAGAGGAACAGCCGCAAAAAAAGAAACGCAAAGCAGGATTGCTCAAGGGTAAGATTTGGATGGCCGATGACTTTGATGAGCCGCTAGAAGATTTTAAGGACTATATGTAGATGCTGTTAGATACTCATGCTTTAATCTGGTTTCTTGATGACGATCCTAAGCTACCATCAATTGTCAAGGAAAGAATTGAGGCTTCAAACTTAGTGTTTGTCAGCATTGCCAGTCTTTGGGAAATTGGGATTAAGCTGGGGATTGGCAAACTTAATTTCCAGTTTGAGTTTCAAGAAATACCAGCTTTTCTAGAACAACTTGAGATTGTAGTTCTATCGATTACATTTTCTGATATAGAGTGCTACCTAAAACAACCTCTACATCATCGCGATCCCTTTGATCGAATGCTAATTGCACAAGCAATCAACAACTCTTTAACCATTATCAGTCAAGATGCTCAGTTTGATGCTTATTCGATTCAGCGAGTGTGGTCATGAAGAAGGCAAAAATCCGTTCGTCGCTCTTGATACAGAACGCTTAATCGCAGCTAATCGCGGTACAGAAAAGATTGCTGAGTCGAACGGCGTAAGCTAACAGAGTTTGCAGTTTCTTAGTCTGCACTTACTGATTTTGAGAGATTCAGATTGGGTGATGAAGCAATTGCCTTAGGCACTACCGGATTTGGTGTAATAGCGCGATAGCTATGGACTTCAATCACAGCAAACTGCGAGCTTTGAGTTGCAGGTATCGGTCAACCAGTTGCTCACTAATCTGATTGGCAGGTGCATCCAACACCAAAACACCTTTTTGCTTCAACTGCGAGAACGCAACTTGGCGTTGAGTCAGTAAATCAAGGGCAACTGCACGAGCATAAGTGTTATCTATCGTTTGAGTAGGAGTATGCGCCAGTCGATCCACTTGAGGATCGCGAAGTGTGACGCAAAACGGTAAGTAGCGAGGGGAGAGGCGGCCGAGAGCAGAAAGAAGTTCGGCTGAGGCGGTAATATCAACGATATCTGTAATCAAAACCACCAAGGCACGACGAGTTTGTTGATTCACCAACTTGGTAACAGCACCCAAATAGTCGGGTTCGAGTAAGACGGGTTGAATGGGGGTAAGGCGTTCAATCAGCTTTGGCAACTGATGTTGACCTCGTTCTGGTGGAATCCAAGTAATGACTTCTCGATCAAAAACACCAATTCCCACCCGATCGCCTCGATGCAACCCCGCTAATGCCAGGGATAGCGTCGCATTCAACCCCCAATCAAACCGCTTGAGTCCCTGCACCTGCGCCGTCATCAAGCGTCCCCGGTCGAGTAAAATCATCAGGGTTTGTTCTCGTTCCGGTTCCAAGACTCGTACCAAGGGGCGCGATCGCCTAGCTGTCGCTTTCCAATCTATGAGGCGGGTATCATCCCCAACACCATATTCCCGCAGTTCGGCAAATTCTGTACCTGCACCGATGCGTCGCGCTTGGCGCATTGTGCCAGTACTCTCTAAAGTGAGACGAATGGAAAGCGATCGCAATCCCACTAAATCAGGATACACAGCAACCGTCTGACTGGCGGGAATTTTCCAATCCTGCCACGCCAAACCCCACCGTCCCAGTTGCCGCACTTGAATATCTCCCCACTGATACTCACCCCGACTATTTGGGTGAACCGTATAAGTGAGTTCCTGAGAGGTGTTAGCTTCTAGGGTGGCTTCGAGTAGGGATGCCGACACCTCAAACTCTAACGGGTAGTAATCCCGCAAGCGAATTTTCGCCCCTCGTTCTCCTGATTGTAGAGAGAGAACAACAGGATTATCCCGCCCAATAGACAGCCGATGCAAGGGATAACGCTTTACTTGCACCCGATTCGCTTTCACCCGTTGAGCATCCCAAATCGCTAAAGTGAGGACAACCCCATCAAAGAGCAGAGTAGCAATTAGGCTTACCGTAATATCAACAATAGTGGCAAGGACGGCTGCGATCGCCATGCCGAGTAGCAACAAACCATAAACTCGTTGTGAAGGAATCATCGTTTTTAATATAAGATAAGTGCTGAGTCCTAAGGTAAAGCCCCCTTAGTAACAACTAAAGAGTAGATTCTTTACTTAGTATTAAGCAATAAGGTCGGCTGTAGTAATAGTGAGTTTGATTAGGAAGCAGGCAAGATAATGAGGGGGGAGGTGTTCGGACGTCTTCGTAATTGAGCGCTATCGGTATAGAAGAACTCTACTAAGCAATTCTACTAATAAGTTGTAGACGGAAGAGAAGCAAATAGTAATTTTTTTATGCATCTACTGAATTAGAGTTATCAAAGCACAACCAAATGCTAAAGGAGAGATCGGAATCAAAACCATGCTATCGCCTGAAGAGGAACTCCAAAAGCTAAGACTTGAGTTCTCTAAAGTTAAAAGAGAACTGGCTAAAGTGGAAGAACAGCTCAAAGATAATATCAAGAGGAAGAATGTTCAATTAGTTGAACGGGAAAGGCAAATTTCTGAGCTTTCTCAGAAAGGGAAAGAGTTTGAATCCGAAGTCAAACGACTGGAAATGATTAAGGATCAATTGCAAAATGACATAAAACGATTTGAGGAGATCCTCAACCCAATTACAGATATGTTACAAGATTTTATGGCTTCAATAGAATTAGTAGAAGTTTTGGAAACTGAGCGACAGGCGCTCGTGGAAGAAAACTTTGATGAACTCTTCAAAAAATACAATCAACAGAATTTATAAAATTTGTTACTGATTAATATATCTCTCTGTTACCTACATAAATAATTTACAAGGTATTACCAGTGAATTGCCTGAATACATAACAAAATCAAGAGGTTA
Organism: Cyanobacteriota bacterium; assembly: GCA_040756535.1. Lineage (GTDB taxonomy): Bacteria > Cyanobacteriota > Cyanobacteriia > Cyanobacteriales > Coleofasciculaceae > JBFLZA01. The sequence goes on along the minus strand of JBFLZA010000451.1, from coordinate 1,704 downwards.
GCAGGTTACTAGCCTCTTGCGTTTAAAGACAAAATGGGAAGATACGGTTACTGCTGCTAAGGGGAGAGTAGACTTATCAGATGATCAAGGCAGTTTATAAATTTTTGAATAGCTGCCTGACTCAAGTTATAGGTTTGGATAATGTTATTAAAAGTTTCCCCATTTTTCATCAACTTGAATTTCTCTATGTAGAATTCAACTGGCATGGCTAGGCGGTAGCAATTTTGAGAATCATATGGATAACCCCAATTATCCAAAAATTGATAACTGTCAGCAAAAGTACAGTAAATGATTAAATCTATATACTGATTTATATCCCATTTAGCCCGTTGGCTCTTATCCGTATCAGGATCAGGATTGAGATTCCAATAAAATGGTGGCCTTACCTCTAGATATTGAGTGACCACCTTGATATATTGATTTCGCAACTCAAAAATTTGAAATTGTGGTTCTTCTTGAATCATAGGAAACTTTTCTGAGTCCTTACTATCCATCTACATAGTTTTACCCATACTTTGAGGGCAGAACCGGACAATTCAATTTCAGAAGATGGAAGTAATTAAGTAAAGTTACGATTAGATCTGTACTCAAGAAGAAGAAAGCAGACTCAATCAAGCTCGTGTTGCTTTTACGAGTTCTCGAAGAGTCTCATTATCTATTGAATATTTAGAGGGAAGGGTGTCTAGCTTGTCTGTAATTTCCCTGACTAAACGTGGAGCGGGCTTTGCTCCGTTCTTGAAAACATTCAGCATGGCATCCAGTGTGTTTGACACTTTATCTTCATCTTCAAGTTCCAGTGCATATTTAATCATGTCAAGGTGGCTCATAAGAGCATTATCGTAAACTTTTTGAGCTTCCCATTGTTCCGCTTCTGACTTTCTCAACTCATACCACATCCGTGTCATGCCTTCATGTATGCTCTCAAGTTTTAGTTCGATCTCACCTTCTAGTTGCTTCGCTGCTAACTCTCCAGCTTTTTTTGATGCTTCTGTCAACTCTTCATATCGCTTAGTTGCTATGTTTTGTAGTTCGGTCGTCTTTTTATCCAGAAAAATCTCTAGTTCTCGCTGGAGAGCATCTCTATCGCGCTGGTAGTTAATAGAATTCGTGAGCCAGTTGTAGGCAACTAAAAAGCCTGCTACTGTCACCACGGCTCCAAGAGTCCAATATATAGAGTCTAACTGACGCTTGTTGTACTCGCGCATTAACTCCAACTGAGCCTCCAAAGCAGCCACTTTAAGGTCAGGCTGTGAAGTTATTGGATTCGTAGTTGGACGGGGCGATGGAGTCTGAGCTCTGAGAGGCAGGTTAAAGCTCATAATTCCCAGAAAAAACACCACAGGCAGAAATCTTTGGGTAAATTTCACCACTGTTTTGCTCGTAGTTCAATAGGTTTAAGATTGGTGTTACTTGACAGAACAGAACTTACACAGAATTTGGGTTTATTTAATGTAACTGCATCGTTACAAAAAATTTTCTGTGTTGAGAAATCCGGCTTCCTTGAAATGTTCCGTAAGTTCTAAGAAATTCGCTAGTTTCCCCATAAGGTCATCAGCCTCTTAGGGGCAACATTTTCCCAATCTAGCCGCTTGAGCATCCGATCGTCCAGAGCATTTGGTTAAGTATGGGATAACTTAGCGTTTACCAAACTCTGAGATGATACAACTGAACAAGTGATACTAAATTAGTAAAAACGATAATTAT
>JBFLZA010000450.1:0-7947 GCA_040756535.1 Cyanobacteriota bacterium | reverse complement strand
AACAACACCAGAACTCGAACAAGCGGCTTTTAAATTCGCTGAGTATGTACTGGGAGAGGATTTTCAGACGCAGTGGGCGATAGGGACAGGTTATCTGCCAATCAATCTTAAAGCACGTCAAAGTGAAGCGTATCAAACCTTTGTTGAGCAGCAATCGGCGGTAAAAGTCTTTGTACAGCAAGCAGGGTATGGGCGCTCGCGTCCGATTTTCAGAGGGTACAGTCGGATTTCTGAGAATTTGGGTCGAGCGATCGAGTCGGTTTTGTTAGGTAAAAGCTCTCCTCAGGAAGCACTTAAGAAAGCCCAGCAGCGTCTAGAGTTGATTTTTCAGTAATTTTGCTTAATCTGTAGTATTTTTCAATACTCGCCAATCCGGAAGCAACGAGTTGGTGAGGGATTAGTAGTTAGTGGTTAGTCTTGCTGGAGCCACTGGCAACTAATCACTGGGCCACTTGACAAAATCAAAAAATACTACTTTCGACCTATGACCATAGGTAGTTAGTATTACTTCCGTATGACAGTCATAAATGATGTATAAAAACATATCAATTTTTAAGAATCTTTAAAAATCTTTTACATATGAGTTCACCTTGGCAAAACCCACTCCCCTTCGAGGAGTATGCAAAAAAACCAGTTGTAGTCTTTTTTTACAGTGACAGATGGATTCCAATTCCCTGTTTTTGCTTAAATGAAGCGCTCGCCCTCTATCGGAAAGCCTTGCGTCAAGGCAAAGAAATCGTTGTTTTTCCCCGCGGATTAAACCTGGAAACGAAAAATATACTGTCCCATGAATCGTCTTGTTGGCCCGGTGAACCGGCGTCTGATTTCTAAGTAAGCTATGAACTACTGACGACCTGCTAAGAGCTAGGTCGGAGTTCCTGACGCCTCAACGCTCCCAGTTGCTTCATACTTCCGCATGAAGTAGATCTAGGCAGCTCCGCGTCTAAAGAGGACGGTTCCTGCCCCCTTGCTCAATTCATCATGAAACTGAATCAGTGTTTTAATCAAATTCGAGAAGCACAGATTGCCGCACCAATTAAGCCGACTTGCGGGTTCAAGATGATCTGGATTGGAACTCTTTCTAGTAAAGGACTGACTCGACCTTTTTGACCAAACGATCGCAAAAAACTTGCTTCTTTCATTAAGGGTAAAATTTTGGCAGCGATGCCTCCGGCAATATAAAGACCGCCATAGGGGAGCAGTTTGATGGCAAGATTCCCTGCCTCAGCACCGTAAGCCTCAATAAACATTTGTAACGTTTGTTCACAAAGGCGATCGCGTTTTTCTAAAGCTGCAATTGCGATCGCGGCTGCTGGATCTACGCTTTTTTCAGTACGTCCTGTTTCCTGTTCCCAGGTTCTGATTACCTGCTCTATTTCAGGAGATTCTGGAGCAAATTGGCGGTCTCTGAGAAACTGGTAAATGGCAACTATCCCTTGACCGGAAACAACTCGCTCGACAGAAAGGCGCTGGATATCATACTTATCGCGTAGGTATAGCAGAAGCTGAAACTCTAACTCATTGCGAGGAGAAAAGTCAGCGTGACCCCCTTCTGAAGGAAAGACTTGATAACCCTCTGCTTGTTTGACGAGAAAGCCTTCTCCTAAACCTGTACCTGCACCAATTACAGCAATGGGGGCGTCAGGTTGAGGTGTTCCCGCTTGCAGGGTGTACAGGTCTGTTGTTTCTAAGCCCAAGATACCGTACCCAACGGCAGCAAAATCGTTGATTAGGCGGATTTTGGCAATGTCGAGTTCTTTTTCTAAGCGCCTAGCTTCCAAGAACCAAGCTAGATTGGTCAGTACAGAGGTATCATTCACCACAGGGCCGGCGATCGCAAAACAAGCTTTCTCAGGTTGAGGAGTCGTTCCCATCTGTTGCTCTGCTGCCGTCAAGAACCGCTGCACCATCGGTACTAAATCCGGAAAGTCGCGACTGGGATAAAGCGCTTCGTAGAGAGTATGCCACGATGGCCCAACTGACTCCTCCACCAGACGCAGAATCGTTTTAGTTCCACCGATATCTCCTGCCAATAGTAATGTCATTTTCCCCTCTCTTCCCTGAACATAGGCATTTTGACAGGTTATAGATAGTCGTCAAGTCTCCCAAGCGGGAGGTTCCGTTATTCATAAACTGTCAGACTTTTCACTATCGGCTAGAGTACACCAGTAAAGCAGACTCCTATCAGCAACTAACTTCAATGAAATCGGATAACCTCCTCAGTTCGACTGAGGTGGGAGGTATCTCCGTTGAGTTCCATCACCCATCCTTGTTCTTGATGTACTAGTTTAACCAGGCAACACAGAGATGCATTCACTTCTGGATTGCCACCCACTAGTCCAGAAGCGCAACCCACCACTGAAGCTCCATGACCAACCAGTAAAATGTCCTCTGAGAATTCATCTGTTAGACGTTGTACTGTTTCAGCAGTGCGTTGAAACACCTTCTCACTCGTTTCCGGATAGTGAACGCTAACACGGGATGTGTAGTCGCGAGCAATTCGGGGAAAACGCTCTTGCAATACTTCTAGGGGCATTCGTTCTGGTGCAGTTGGCATCCAAGCTGGATTGAGCCATTCACTAAGACCCGACTCCAGCTTAAGAGGTAAATTTAGGGCATTGGCTACCTCATTAGCTGTTTGCACGGTTCGCAAAAAAGGCGAGGCGAAAATATGCGCGATTTTTTCCCCTACGAGACGTTGGCCTAGCTGCTTGGCTTGTTCGACTCCATCCTCCGACAGGGGGGGGTCATAGGGTCGAGGAGCTGTATTAAACCATTCAGGATTCACAAAGTCAAGTCGATTTCCGTGTCTTGCAATCCAGACAGTTTGGCTCATGAATGTAATTGATGAATGTAAATGCTACTCCAGATTAAATTCTAAAGCCTTGATCTGGTCTCAAAAGAGAAGACCAGGTACTTGGGTCGATTTTCCCAGGTACTGTTCCAAAGGTCTAGATATTACAATTGCCATCAACTGGGTCAGATTTTTCTCATTTTGTTTTCCAGGATGCAATTATTTCCCCTTTGCCTGGGTACTCTCTTAAATAAACTGGTCTTTTCGGGAATCCTACCAACTGTTTGCCTAGCAACGATTGGCTTTTCATTAATAAATGTTACAATATTTAATGTAACGCGGCTCAATCCCCAAGTTTCATGAAAAGCACGGTGCTACAGACAGGAAAACCTTGTGCATCGGTCTTTATCGCTAATTTGGAGTATCGAAAGAGAGCTGGTTATAATCCCTGTCTAGTTAACCCAGCCAGCCGTAGCCAATAGCGAAACAGATCTTAAATTTTTTTTTCATAGAAAAGAGCTCACCGTATTATCGGTGAACCGGACATTAAAACCAGCATGTTTGCTTGAAACCCATTCATACTAGATCGAGCGCTATGAAAACTGCTCAGACTTCTACAGACTTAGTTCGTACTTACCTGCGAGAAATTGGTCGCGTACCACTGCTGACCCATGAGCAGGAAATTCTTTATGGAAAGCAAGTGCAGCGGTTAACTGCCTTGTATGAAGTCAAAGAAACCCTGTGGCAAGAGCTGGGCCATGAGCCAACGCTTGAGGACTGGGCCAAAGCCACTTCGCTTTCAGAAGCTGAGTTGGAATCTTGCATTGCCGCAGGTGAAATAGCTAAGCGCAAGATGGTGGAAGCGAATTTGCGCCTAGTGGTTTCTGTGGCGAAGAAGTACATTAAGCGCAATGTCGATCTACTGGACTTAATTCAGGAAGGTACGATTGGTATGCAGCGAGGTGTGGAAAAGTTCGATCCCACCAAGGGCTATCGTTTTTCTACCTACGCCTACTGGTGGATTCGGCAGGCAATCACCCGAGCGATCGCAGAAAAAGGTCGCACGATTCGCCTTCCCATCCACATCACTGAAAAACTCAATAAAATCAAAAAAGCTCAGCGCCAACTGGCCCAAGAGTTGGGACGAGCAGCGACTGTCGGTGAGTTAGCGCAGGAGTTGGAATTGACGCCGAAGCAGGTGCGAGAGTATCTAGAAAAAGCCCGTCAACCGCTCTCGTTGGACTTGCGTGTAGGAGATAACCAAGATACAGAATTAGGAGAGCTGCTGGAAGATACGGGGCCTTCTCCAGAAGATTTCGTGACTCAGACGGCGATGCAAATCGATCTAGAGAAGTTGATGGCGGACTTAACACCCCAGCAGCGAGAGGTACTAGCACTCCGTTTTGGTTTGATGGATGGGCAACCCCTAACGTTAGCCAAGATTGGCGATCGCTTAAACATTAGTCGCGAACGCGTGCGGCAAATTGAACGGGAAGCCCTCTCCAAGCTCCGCAAGCGCAAAGCGGATATGCGCGAGTATATCGCAGCTAGCTAAAAAGTTAAAAAGTTGAGGGTTAGAAGGTTAGAAGGTTAGAAGGGCAAAACGTGCAAGCTGCCAACCTTTAACATTCCAACCTTCAACCCCCATAGGTGATATAATCCGATGATTTTGGTTCGGTTCCTCCTACCGTGTCATTCGCTCTAATTTGTTAAATTTAGTGACAGAGGCGCATAGAAAAGAAATAGAAGTATAGCGACAACAAACCGTTCCTCCCTCACTGAGAATATGGGAGTGAGCAATTGCTAGGAGGTAAAAGGTGAATAATACATCTAATCATACGCCTGAGTTTTTTGAAGGTGATAATAGTTCCAACTTACTGTGGGAATACGTGCAATCGATGAGTCCAGAGACGATTGCTCATCTTTCTAAACCCATGTCTCCTGAAGTTTTTCAAGTCATGGAACGCCACATCGTGGGATTACTGGGAAATTTACCTTCAGAACACTTTGGCGTGACGATCAATACCAATCGTGAGAATCTAGGACGTCTCCTAGCGTCAGCAATGATTAGTGGTTACTTCCTACGCAATGCCGAACAGCGTATGGTTTTTGAAAAGTCTTTGCACCGGGCAGAATCTCATCCCTTAGATGCAGGTCAATAATAAATCTAACATCTATAAGTTCTAAGAAAACACAATTTTGTACAAGAGCAGGAAAAAGGGCAGTGGAGGCAAGTAACACTGCTGATTGCGCTCTATGTACGGGTAGAGAGGATTTAAGGGCTTCTCCAAAAATAACGTTGTCCGGCTTGGGCAATTAGTAGTAAGGTGGGCCATGCCAACTTTAGAAGCAATACGTGACGTTGTTTTTGAATACCCCTCTAGCTATAAATAAAAGTTCCTTGGAAACTGCCTTCAAAAGGCAAGCACTTCTTGCTTGGTACACACAAGCAGGTAGAGATTTACCCTGGCGACGCTGCCGCGACCCTTATCCGATCTGGGTTTCGGAGATTATGCTTCAACAAACCCAGGTGAAGACGGTTATCCCTTACTATCACCGTTGGTTAGAACAATTTCCCACTCTAGAACAGTTAGCTTCATCTGACTTACAGCAAGTCCTCAAAGCGTGGGAAGGATTGGGGTATTACAGTCGTGCGCGGAATTTACATCGAGCTGCACAAAAAATTGTGCAAGAACAGGGTGGAGTTTTTCCCTCGCAGCTAGAAGCGGTCTTAGCATTACCAGGAATTGGCCTAACAACAGCAGGTGGGATTCTCAGCGCAGCATTTAACCAGCCACTCGCTATTCTCGATGGCAATGTTAAACGAGTGCTGGCACGGTTAGTGGCTTTACCCGTACCACCAGCAAAAGCGACCAAACACCTGTGGCAGCTTTCAGAAGCTTTACTTGACACAGAGCATCCTAGAGAGTTTAATCAAGCCCTGATGGATTTGGGGGCAACAGTCTGCACCCCTAAAAATCCTGATTGCAGTCGTTGTCCTTGGATGTCCATTTGTCAGGCGTACAATTTAGGTATTCAATCCCAGCTACCCATGCGTGAAACTTCTTCTCCCTTGCCCCACAAACTGATAGGTGTTGCTGTAATCTGGAACGAGCAGGGACAAATTTTAATTGATCGTCGGCGTCCTGACGGCCTGCTGGGTGGTCTTTGGGAGTTCCCTGGAGGCAAAATTGAGCCGGGTGAAACGGTTGAGGAGTGTATTAAGCGAGAAATCAAGGAAGAACTGGGAATTGAAATTGAAGTGGGCGATCGCTTAATTACGATTGAACATGCCTACACTCACTTTCGCGTTACCCTTACTGTACATCACTGCCGCTATGTTTCAGGTGTTCCCCAACCAATTGAATGTGATGAAGTCCGTTGGGTGACATTGGATGAAATCGATCAGTTTCCGTTCCCAAAAGCCAATACCCAGATTATTGCTGCCTTGCGTCAGCCTGTTCAACCTAATGACTAGATTTAACCTTCAACCTTCTCGCCCGACGCTGCGGCAACGGCTACGCTGGACAACTTCCAACCTTCAACCTATCGGTAAATCGGCAGCGTAAAGTGAAAGCAGCCGCCGTCCTTGGGCACTGTATCTACCCAAATGCGACCGTAATGGGCGCGAATAATTCTTTGGCATAAAGATAAGCCCAATCCATAACCCTCTTTTCCTTCATCTCGTTTGAGGCGGAAGTGGTCTTCAAAAATGCGATCGCGATTTTCCTCAGGTATACCAGGCCCATTATCGCAAACCGTCACCTGAATTTTCTGTGTTGTACGGTGCAGCATGGCAATGTGAATTTTGCCACCTACAGGTGTGTATTTACTGGCATTATCCAGAAGGTTGACTAGCACCTGACGCACTAATTCTTGATCGGCATAGACGTAGGGCAGATCTTGAGGGATGTCAGTTTTCACTTGTTGAGATTTGAGTTGAAACTGCTCGCTCATTTGAACTAGAACGGACTGGCAGAGTTCTCCCAACTGTAGCTTGTGAGGTTGAAGCTTGAACTCAGAATTACTTCCCCGCGCTGTTTCAAGGAGATCTGTAATCATCCTATCCATACTCCGCAATTGAGTACGAGATTGCTTGATTAGGCGTGCTTTTAGTGCGGGTGTCAGCTCAGTAGCGCAACCCTCCTTCGGCTTATGGTGTAATTCGAGGGTTTCTATGGCTATGGAAGCAGCCGTTAAGGGACTACGTAAGTCATGGGCCAACATTGATATTACCTGATCTTTGAATCGCAGTTGATCCAGCAATTCTTCTCTTTCTTGTTTGAGACGGAAGATTTCGTCGGAGAGTCGAATCAGTTCGATGGATGAACTAATAGAACTCGGTGCAGATGCTGCCATCGGAACTGTAGGGGATGAGCCAAGGGAGGATTGTAAAGGAAGTCCTTGGGACAGCTCCGCTTGATATTCCTCGACGGAACGCTGCCACCGAGGCCACCAGTTCTTTAATTGAGCGACTAAATTACTACCCGCCAGAGTCTGTTTGGGTAGAGGATGAATCTTGATCAGCGCTGGAGTTGCCACTAGCTTGTAGTGTTCCGCCAGATAAGGCTGTTCCCCAACATCCACGACCTTGAGTTCAAAGGGATAATTCGCCCTCAAGGTTTTGAGATAATTTTGGATGCGTTGGATATGCTTCCGGGAACTGACACTACGTTCATCAACAAACAGCAGTAGCTGTAGTGGTGCTTCCGAATCACCGAACTTTTCAAGAGCTGCCTGCATGCAATCTGGTGTTAGCACTGGGGACAAACAGGTAATACTGCGACAACATTGGGATTTATTTATGATCTGTTGCCTGGAGGTATGAGCTTCCTTACAATTTAATATCTATTTTAGATTTTCGGCACTACCTACGCCGTCTGTTGTTGGATTCTACAAATGAATGTGAGAGTAGCATGAACCAAGAATTATCCCTACTTCCTTACTGGATAAGGGTTTTTGTATATAACCTGACGCTGTTCTACGCTCTTGCTGTCCCTTTCATCCTAAAATCTTAAAAGACTGTAACATCCCCCAGGCTGGCGTCAGTTTTAGTTATTCATTGATCCTCCTAAATTTACTATGGTTACTGGCTACGTCGCTCTTGTCCTTCATGCCCACCTACCCTTTGTCAGACATCCTGAAAGTGACTA
>JBFLZA010000449.1:0-7953 GCA_040756535.1 Cyanobacteriota bacterium | reverse complement strand
GGAAAGACTGGCTGAAGATGCGGAAATTCACGCCCGATTACACAATTGATTCTCAATATTTTGATTGGGATTCAGATAAGCCAGGAATAAATTTAGCTGTCAACAGCGGACTGGGTACGGGGAAAACTTATTACGTCCATAACAAATTTTTAGCAGACGATAATATTGGAGCATTTGCGCTTGGCTACCGAAATTCACTGCTAATTCAATTTACAGAAAAGGGAAAAAACTGGTATCACCTTCAGCAAGATTTGAAGGAATCAAAGGATGATTTACGGTTGATTTCCGACCCCAATTCGCGAGTCTCGGCTTGTGTCGATAGCTTAATCTATTTTCAACCCCATCACTTTGAAAATAAGCGCTTGGTTCTTGACGAAATCGAGGGCACTTTCAAACATCTCTACACGTCAAAGACGGCAGTCAGCTTCCATCGAAAAATTAGCAAAGAACGGATGGGTGAGGCGATAGCTAACTCAGAAGCAACAATACTTTTGGATGGCAACCTCACCGATTTAACAGTTGCTCATGCTGAGAAAATCAGTGGAAGGAAGTTTACGAAAATCAAAAATTTATACCAAGGCAACCGGGGGAGAGTCACGCTTTATACGGGTACATTGAAACTTGGGAAAGATGAAGAAACAGGAGAAACTATCATCAAGGAACGGAGAATAAACGATTATTCATTGCTTCACAAAATGATGATGGAAGATTCAGACCCCTTCATTTGTGGTGCCGATTCTCAAGAGAAGCTTGAAGCTTGGCACGAAATTCTAAGGCAAAAAGGTCGCAAAGTTTTTCGACTGGACGGGTCCAATTCCAACACTCCTGAAGCCAAGAAATTTTTGGCTAACCCCACAGCATACATCTATCTCAACAAAATTGATGTTGTCCTTTATTCTCCAACGGCAGAAAGCGGACTGAGCATCGATACAGAAACAAAAATCAAGCTAAAGGAGTGGGTTATCGACACAGAAACAGAAATCGAAACCCAATCAGGAGAGGTGCTTCAAATCAGCATTAAAGATTATTTCAAGAGGGGATATTTTTTCTTTTTTGGAGTCGTTTGCACCGACGCGCAAACACAATTCTTGGCTCGTTTGCGCGCCCCTGATACCCATATTCATGTATTTTGTCAAAACCAGGGTATCGACAGCAGCAAATTCGCGCTAACCTCAGAACACGTTCAAGAAGCTTTCATAAATTACGCTTTAGCCTGCTCTCAAATTTCCTTAGCTGATATTAGTGACGCGCAGAAACAGCAGTTAATTGCCGAACAGGCAGCAAAATTAATTGAGCGCTCTAATGATGCTCATTTCCAATATGAATGTCATCTCAAAGCCAAAGAGGTATTCGAGCGGAATCATTTGCGGAAATGCCTTGAGTATGCCCTTCGCACGGCTGGGTATCAAGTGGAAGCAGTAGCAGGCTTTAAGGTCAGTCACAAGGAACTAGAAGCCGCACAAGAGGCAGTGCAAGTCAGAAAGAGTCAGGAGATTTTTGCAGCGCGACCCTTGACAGATGAGGAAGCAAATGATAAAGCGCGAAAATTTGACGCGACTCAAAAAGAGAAGACAGAGGTTACACGACATCGGCTAATATCACGGCTACCAGGCATAGAGAACAAGACTAAAACTGTATCAAAAGTTATATTGTTGCCACAAAGCGCTGTAGCCGAAATCAAGAGCGGGAAGGTGTCATTAGAAACCGCTCAAAAACTCGGCATCCCGACGCATGAAACGCCCAATAGGCAAGCGGTTGAGATGGGACACCTTCCGCTTAATTCTCTTAATAACCAGGGGGGAGGTGTCTCAATTCTGGAGGTCGATGAACTCGCAGAAGCGCTACCTTATTGCGAATCAATTGAGCAGTTTGCTGCCGTCGTTGAGGATTACTCGAATGAGGTCATTGAAAACGCGATCGCAATACAAGATTCAGCACCGGCCCGCGCCAGATTACGCCAGTGGCGGGAACAACTGTCACAGTCGAGCGAAAGCGGCGGGGAAAAAGTGGCACACCCAATCCAGCCGAAAATATCAAGCTCTACCCCGTCTAGCGTCCCGGTGTCGAATGCCAGCGAGAAACTGAGGCCGGGATATTTGGTGAGGATTAGGGATAGGTTGATTGGCGATCGCCCTTCACTTTGCACAGGTTTTACGGGAGTCATCAAAGAAGTTTTGGCGCTTGGTCGGATGGTTGTCCGGATTCCAGATTTGGGCGATCGCCTAGAGCCGTTCAGCTCTTGCGAAGTCGAATTGATAGGGGGGAACTGAACTAATGATAAAACTTGGATTCCATCAGCCGCTCACGCGCTCTGGTACTACCTTGAGGATGGGCGTAAGGTCTACATTCCAGAGTCAGCTCTCACCGGGGTTATAAAGAGTCTGGAGGTGAAAGAAGCCAGCACGAGTCACGGCGATCGCATGAAAGCAGACTTCGAGATAATCGCGGATAGGCGATACGTCTTGAGGTCGGGAATCGAAAGCGCGTTCACTCGTGGGATGCTGATTGGAAAATATGGGTTTAGCCGGGGTGGCGAAATCACGCAGAGAGCATATCCGGAAATTTGGCGCGAGGCGTGTGATCGCAGCATAGCCGAGAAAATGAATGTCAGGGCAGAGTTGGAGATGGTTCGTTACTGAAAAGGGTGGAGAACTATTTCCGGAAATAGTTCTCCCCCTTTTTTGGGAAGTAAAAGTGCCATCTGCCGCTGGAATCCTTCCTCAGAGAGGATTTGAATTATCGGGTAGCCGATGTGAGAGTGCGCCCGTTTAAAAAAGACAACTATTCCGGAAATAGTTGTCACTCTGATGGAAGAGGTGGAATTGGAGTCTAGGGGTGGGCTTGGAGTCTAGGTCGTGATATTGGAGTTTGTACGTAAAGCACTCAGGAATTTAGCAAAATCTTTGGCTGGTAAACCGAAAAAACGGCAATATCGAAGACGCCGTCCTGTTACACAAGAAGACTTGTTGCACCTGAAACGAACCGGGCGATATGTACCCGTCTCACAAACAACCTGGAAAAACAATATATTTTCCTTTTTCGCCAAGTTGGCAGCCCCAATCTGGCTGCCAATTATGTTCTTAGAGAAACGAATTATAGAGCCTCTTGCTAATCTGGCGGAAAGTGCTGACTTATTCAAAATCTTGGAAAAATTTGGAGTTTTAATTGCTGTCTTTGTATTTCTCCTAGATATAGGTGTACGCCGAGAAAATTCAATATATCAAGCATGGCAAGTAGTAAAGGATGGTCAAGGGGAGAAATCAGGCGTTGTTGTTTTAGCTCTTGAAAGGCTTAAAAAGAATGGCTTTAATTTGTCAGGAATAAATGTTGAAGACACAAGTTTAATAAGAATAAATTTAAGTAATGCCGTCCTCATGAGCGCCAACTTCGCAGGTGCCAACCTTTTAGAAGCCGACCTGACAAACGCCACTCTTCTAGGAGCCAACCTCACGAAAGCCATCCTTTTAGAAGCCAACCTCACAGACGCCATCCTTGTAAACGCCAACCTCACAGGAGCCAACCTCAAAGGAGCCAACCTCACAGAAGCCTTTTTTCGTGGAGCCAATCTCAAAGGAGCCACTCTTCTAGGAGCCAACCTCAAAGGAGCCTACCTCCGAACAGCTAAAAACCTAACTCCAGAAGAAGTTAAACGAGCTAAGAATTGGGAACAAGCCATATACTCCCCAGACTTCCGCAAACGATTGGGATTACCACCAGTACCACCAGAGCCACAAGAAACAATCAAATGAAGCCAAAAACTTTAGCTCAAGTTGAGTTGGATGTTGTTGAGGGTTAAATGTTTTACCCCTCCCTTCGGTTGATGCGATCGTGGGAAAGGTCTGGGGTAGGATGAGTGGAATCGAGTTCGGAAAAGAACGTTTTCCTGAATGTTCAAGTTCAATAAGCTAATGGATTTGGCAGCTTAGTGTTTTGTGATATTACCTCTGCCCTGCTATCGATATCGATAGCAACACTGCTATCAATACGAAAGGGTAGGACTTCCAATGCTGATTCTGCCGGGGCTATTGCAGAAATGCTCATAATCATTATTTATAGATTAGCGTGATCGCCCTTTTTCTGGCGTCAGTTGACTTGCTCTTTGGTAGGCTTCATTCGCTTCGTTTAACTTCCCTTGTTGTGCGAGTGCGTTACCCAGAAGTTTGTAAGAATCGGCATCCTTGGGGTTGAGTTGAATCGCTTTTTGGTAAGCCGTGATCGCTTTGTCTAACTTCCCTTGTTGTGCGAGTGCGTTACCCAGAAGTTTGTAAGAATCGGTATCCTTGGGGTTGAGTTGAATCGCTTTTTGGTAAGCCGCGCTCGCTTCCTCTAACTTTCCTTGCGTTGCCAACAGCATACCTAGGGAACGATGAGCATCAGCATCCTTGGGGTCAAGTTGAATAGCTCTGTGACAGATTACGAGCGCTTCCTCCAGTTCCTTTGGTTCAGTTGTCCAACTCTGAGAAAAACACTTCTTGCTGACTTCGGATTGAGTGGCTTGATGGTAAGCCGCTGTTGCTTCGTCGAGTTTCCCTTGTTCTCTTAGTGCATCCCCCAAGCTCCAATACGCAGAGGTACGGCTACCCCCAATCTTGGGGGCAAACTGTGCTGCACTTCGGTAAGCCGCGATCGCCTCGTCCAGTTTCCCAAGTCGTTTCAGCGTATGGCCTAAAAAAAAATAAGTAGTAGACTCTGTGGGATAGAGTTGAATGCCTCTTTGAAGGACTGCAATTGCCTCATTTAGTTTTCCTTGTGCTTGTAACTGACCGCCTAGCGGTCCATAGGCAAGAGTACTACCGATACCGGCTTTAATAACTAGCAGACAATCGCGCTTCCCCTTCTGTTGCAACTGGCTACTTGGCTTCCCATCAGTAAAAGCATTTGTGAGAACGATATGGACGGCTTTTTGACAGGTAGTAACCGCCTTCTCTGTATCCTGACTGAGCAGTGCATCGCTCAGATAACTGTAAGCTGCTTCATTGTTAGGGTCGAGTTGAATCGCTTTCTCAAAGGCAGCGATCGCTTCGTCCACTTTCCCTCGATCAAACGGTGGATAAGTTAGCTGAGCACCTTTCCCTTGAGCAAACAGTAGACGACCTAGGGCTACGTAAGCACCAGCATCTAGGGGGTCGAGTTGAGTTGCTCTTCGGTAGGCAGCGATCGCTTCATCCAGTTTCCCTCGGTCTTCCAGCTTTTTACCCAGCTTTCTCTGAGAAGCGGCATCGTCAGCCCGGTTGGATTGACTGACTACTGGATATGCAGCAATTGCCTCTTCTAACTTCCCCTGTTCACTCAGCCGATTATCTTGGGCTGCACCAACCTGAGCAAATAAAGACAAGCAGAGTAATAGGTTGAGAGCCAACCAAGGTGTACGTGACTTGGGTAATACCTTTTTGAACATCTCTGGCAGTGGGGCTGATGGCAAACAAAATGCCTAGTTCGGTGAGCAGCGAGGTCTTATTGTTGAAGAACGCGATCGCAACAGTCTGACGCCAGAAGTAAAAAATCGCCTCAGCCACCCCTACTACTGGGCACCGTTTATTTTAATTGGGAATGGGCTGTAGCGATCGTTTTGTGTGTGTCGGTTCACTTTTTGGGCACAGATGAACGTTAAGTACGAGACACTAATGTAGAGTGTAATACTATTGTCGGAGAAATTGTCAGACTTTCGCCAACGGTATCGGCTACTACTCACACCCTAATTATTACTGGTTTTGGGTTTCGTATTAATTTGTACTTACTTGGGGGCAAACTGATGCTATTAATCCCAAAAAAGATTACCTGGTTTTTAGGAATAACCGCCATCATAGCTTTTTGTTTATCGGGTCTGTTAATCAATAACTATGGACTGGTTATTGGGGGAATGGTTTTTGTCGGTTTACTGGTTGTCAATCACTTCTATCAACCTTATGCTTACACCAATAGAGGTGGGGAGCAATTAAGACAAGGAAACTATCTAAAAGCTCTTGAAGATTACCATCAAGCCTTGCGGCTAAATCGGCACTGTGCCCCTGCCTATTATAGTCGAGGTATTACTCTCTTTTGGGTTAATGAAGTTCAGGCATCCTTTGAAGATTTTCATCAGGCATTACAGCTTAATCCTAACTATTATTTGGCATACATCTACCGAGGTTGGGTACGTTCTACATTAAATGAGTATCAAGGAGCAATTGAAGATTTGAATCAGGCATTGCAGCTTAATCCTTTATATCAATTAATAAATAAGGCAATTGAAAACCTTGAAAAATAAGTGTATTTACCGAAATCTGCTAGAGATGAAATTTGTTATTAGGGAATAATTGTGCGACACAATAAGCGCCTGAAATTACTGTTTCGTTATGCGATAACGGCAGCTTTATCCGCACCTTTAGCAGCAATAATTGCGCTTATTCTATTTCAAAAGACCAGTATTCAAGTTGCGGTAGTAGGATTGATATTTGGTTGGGCAACACCCGGAATTTTAATGACTTATGTCCTCGAAAACTATCTGCTATTCTTCAGTAAGAATAATCACGGCTTTATCGTTGTAATCTCACTCATACCTTGGGTCATCTGGGGATTTTCATTTTTCACAAAAAAGGAAAAATGGATAACTTTTTTAGGATTGTTCATTCTGCTGTACACGTTATACGGAGCGTTGGCGTTGGTATTGTTGATGATGGGTGGAACTTAGGTAAGCCGCCTTCGTTCGTGGAATCCTGATGTTGTGTCCAATTTTGGACGCAATGCCAGGATCGCGCTAAACCCAAGAGAGAGGGAGAACTATTTCCGGAAATAGTTCTCAGGGTTATTTGTCCCTGTCTTTGCCTTTGGTGCGATAGCGAAGCGCTGCTGCTTACAGCAGATCGTGGGATAGGTCGCCTTTGATGGAATGAGGCGGGTGAGAGTCGAGGTCGGAGTTACGTAGACTTCACAACTCGCCATGCTGTCTGCCCACCGATTTTCCCTTCTTTGATGAAGGTGAAGCTCCCCCGGCTAAAGCTGTGTTCTCCTTTGCCAACCTTGGGCTTTACCCCAAGGAGCTGCTATAGAAAGAGCTTCAAGCCTGTTGTAAACGGCTTGTTTTCCGATGCCGTAGCGGTTCTGAAGTTCAGAAACCGGATAGGGGTCTATTTCAGCGTTCATCGTCCATTGTGTCCAGTAGACGGGTCAACTATGTCCATTGGACAAGTCTACTGCGTCAAGTGGACGCTTGTATCAGTGGTTGAAGCTAAGCTCAAGGAGGAGAACTATTTCCGGAAATAGTTCTGTCAGGTACTAAACATTCCGGTTTTAGAACGTTTACCGGAATGTTGGATCGATTAACCAATAGATTTCGCTGTGTGAGAGTCTTGTGATGTCACCTCTGCGTTGCTATCGATATCGATAGCAACGCAGCATCAGCAACGAAATGGTAGGGACTCCAGGGTTTACTACGCCCTAGCCGCCTAACGTGGAATCGGGTTGCGGAAAGAACTAATTTCCGATGAGAGTGTTTGCACAGTTTTTTGGCTTCTCCTCGATAGACAAACAATAGGTTGAATAAAAGAAGTCACAAAAAATGATTCCAACCCAAAAACAAGCCTGTGCCTATCAAATCGGAGGAAGTCTACCCGTTGATGCCCCTACTTATATAAAGCGGCAAGCCGACACTGACCTTTATGAAAACTTGAAGCAGGGAGAATTTTGTTACATCCTCAACTCGCGGCAGATGGGCAAATCTTCACTCAGGGTACGAACCATGCAGCGGTTGCAAGCAGATGGGATTGCTTGTGTTGCCATCGACCTGACAGAGATTAGCGCGTCGGAAATTACCCCAGAACAATGGTATGCCGGATTGATTTATAACATAGTCAGTCATTTTAGTCTTGATTACACCTTTGATTTAGAGTCTTGGTGGTCACAACGCCGTTTGATTTCTTACGTGCAAAGATTTAGTAAGTTTCTTGAAGAAGTTCTGCTACCATAAATTTATCA
>JBFLZA010000448.1:0-7959 GCA_040756535.1 Cyanobacteriota bacterium | reverse complement strand
CAACGCGAACGTTGCTCAAGCCTAAGCGATCGAATTCTTCTGATTGGGAGCCTTGTAGATCAGAAATTTCTAGCCATCGTTGGCTAGAAATTTCTTCGAGGATGTTAACATCAACGTAGAGGTCTTCTAAACCTACAGGTCGCGCAATATCCAATAGGCGCAATGTACCACATTGGTCTTGAATTTTGTCGTAACGTTCTTGCCGCGCTCTAGTGACTAAAACGTCAAGTTCGCTTTGAGTTTCTTGAACTTCCAGGTTGTTTAATGATTCACCAGCAGATGGTATCGCGGCAATCTCTTCAAAATTAAGGTCTAGCCGAAAGCAAATTTCGGTAAACACGTTTCGGTCAATGGGTTTACCTGAAAAAAACTTCCAAATGGGTTGGCGAGTTTCTATACCGACTTCAGTAGCCAAGTATTCTTGCGTCCATCCCTTACGCAAGAAAGCCTGTTTAGCTTTTTTGATGCCCTCTGGTGATGCCTGAAGCGATCGCCTTGCCATAGACCCATCTCAAATACTTCTTTATATTATGCGATCTGCTGAAAACGTATACACTAAGTCAAACACTTAGGCAAACGCGATCGCAAACATCAAAGCTTCATACTAAATTTATGAACTCTTTATCAACCACCCGTCACTTCTGTTCTCGCTATGAACCGTCAGAAGCTGCGAATTCTACTTGAGGCTGCTGTTATCACAATTTGCCTCTTAATGATTGTAGAGCAACAACCTAAGGCTGGAACCTTTATCTTTACAAGCAAGTATGAGTAGCTTTCACAGGAGTCTCAATAGTGGTGCGACGTTATGGGTAAGGCAACTCTTACCCCTGCTTGTGAAAACTGCATCTCCAATAGATTCAGGCACCACTGATATAGCTTAACAGTGAGATCAGAGACATTGTCTAACATATTGCGACTAATAGCTGGACAAAGAACAGTCAGCCAACACCAGTTGTATCCGTCCAGTATCGCCAGAGGGAGCATCGACCAATTGCACAACCAAAGAAAAAAAGCTGGTTAAGTCTATGCTTCAAGTCTGTCTACAGCAATCCTGGCCTCAGGATAAACCCATTTCCCCCATTGTCTTTCCTCAAATCGTCCCTAGCCGCCTGGGAAATTTAGCAACGCTATGGGTAATGTTACCTAAGCAGGAAATTTCACATTATTTGTATAGCAAACCCTACAGACACTTTCACTTCATCGAATCCCCTTACCCCATGTTGCTCTGGATTACAGCACTTCATGCCCCAGAGCATAACACTCGCTGGCTTCCCTGTTATCTGGACTTGAAAGATTCAAAATCTCTAGAGATTGTTCAACGTTTAGCTGAAACGGGTTACTACCGGCTGCTGTTATTTGGCACCGACCAGCCCCAACGCTGCACTCAAGTCATGACAGTAACCCTCAGCCCCGACCAATGCCAAAGTTTACAAAAGTGGATTGAGACAAGCCAGGTATTAAAGCCAAAAACTCGACCTATTGAAAGTAAACAACTGCTAAAGGCTGAGGTGGCAAAACTGAAGTCTCAATCTTTGAGAAATGTAGATTTCAACAATTTAGCTTTTCCTTTAGCGCTATAACACCGTTTATATAAAAATGTTATACACCGCCCCCTCTCTACAGTTAAATTGGGCGGTTTTTTATGTTATAGCAACCGCCAAAGCAGTTAGACATAAATTATGTTAGTAGAGACGTACCCTTCGGGTTCTGCTTTGCAGTACCGGTGGAACGTCTTTAGCAAAATTCGTTTGTCCTAAACTATGTGTCCACTGCTATCTTCATAGTCTCCCTAGCCATTAAGTAAATCACATTCAATTCTTGTAATGCTTACTTGACTTTTGTTTGAGAACGTGCAATAAACGCCTTGGTTTAGCTAAGCAATTAACGATGAATATTCGCATTGGTAACGGTTACGATATCCATAAACTGGTTGAAGGACGCCCTCTGATTTTAGGCGGCGTGGAAATTGCCCACGAAATGGGGTTACTCGGTCACAGTGACGCTGATGTTTTAACTCACGCCATTATGGACGCTATGCTGGGCGCTTTGAGTTTGGGAGATATTGGTCATTACTTCCCTCCTACTGACCCAAAGTGGGCAGGAGCAGATAGTTTAGTGTTACTGAGTCAGGTGAATCAATTGATACTCTCGGCCGGTTGGCGAATTGGGAATATTGATTCTGTGGTTGTAGCTGAACGGCCTAAGCTAAAGACCCACCTTAAAGCTATGCGCGATCGCATCAGCCAAACCTTAGAAGTAAACCCCGACCAAATCAGCATCAAGGCAACCACCAACGAAAAGTTAGGTCCAGTCGGAAGAGAAGAGGGAATCGCTGCCTATGCTGTCGCCTTATTAATGAGCAGTTGAAAAAATTATGAATTGTGAATTATGAAGGAGGAAAAAGTTAGATTCATTTCCTAATTCAACATTTATAATTCATAATTTAACCGCTCTGCTGTTAATGTCGGAGCGGAATTTCCACAATAAACTCAGCACCTTGCCCTAGTGCGGAGTGACACAACAACTGACCGCCATGTTTCTCAACAATGATTTGGTAGCTAATGGCTAACCCCAGACCCGTTCCTTGGCCTATCGGCTTAGTGGTAAAGAACGGGTCAAATAGCTGTTGTTGTGTCTGTTGGGTCATTCCCAATCCGTTGTCAGCGATACGAATGAAAACGTGAGTAGGCTTCGCGTTCGGGGTTGCAGGTCTATGAAGACCTTCCTCAGTGCTAGGGTGAGAAGGGAATAAGTTTCTATCAGGTTGGATAGAAATGTCCTCTCCTGGCGCTCTATTCACAACACCTGTGGTAATCGTAATCGTCGGTGAAAAAGCTGGTTCTATTGTTCCCTGAATACCCCTTGCCCCTGATGGTTGATTCTTATTTTTCTCCTCTAGAGCATCAATCGCATTGGTGAGTAGATTCATAAACACCTGATTGAGTTGCCCCGGATAGCACTCAACTAAGGGTAGGTCGCCATACTCTTTGATAACAGCGATTCCGGGACAACTGGGCTTCCCTTTGAGCCGATATTGGAGAATCATTAAAGTACTCTCAATTCCGGAGTGAATATCTACCGCTTTGCTGTCTGACTCGTCTAAACGAGAGAATATCCGCAATGAGCGCACAATTTCCCGGATGCGTTCGGCACCAACCTTCATTGAGTCTTGGAGTTGCTTTAGATCACTAGCTAAAAAGTCTAGGTCAATCGCTTCTATATGCTCTCGAATGCTTATTGGTGCATTGGGGTAAGCTACACGGTAAAGTTCTACTAGAGACAAAAGGTCTTGGAAATATCCTTGGGCATGGATCAGATTGCCGTAGATAAAGTTAACGGGATTATTAATTTCGTGAGCCACACCCGCTACTAGTTGGCCTAGACTCGACATCTTTTCACTCTGAATCAACTGCGCTTGAGTGCGCTGTAACTCCTGCAGCGTTTTTTCCAATTGAGTCGCTTTCTCTTGAGCTTGCTGAGTCGCCAGCCGGCTAGCGGCATAAAGCTCAGCCTGCTTAATGGCGATTAGGAGTTGAGCCTTCACCGCTTGTAGGAGTTCCACTTCCCAATCCGTCCAGTATCGAGCCTCTCGCGTGTGAATACAGTTAATCGCTCCGATAATTCCTGAAGGCGTCTTCATGGGCAGTGATAATACGGAGGTACAACCCAGAGAGCCAAGAAATTGCTTAAACATTGGGTCGCTAACCGTTTCCATATCATCGATCTGAAGAATTTCCAGATTTAAAAGCTTTTGGTTGAGCGAGCCAAGGCGATCTGCCGGATAACGACCTATACAAGCAGGAATATCCAGATTTCGGGCTTCCTTAACAACCTCCCAGTAGGAGTGACACTCTTGAGGGTGATACCAAGCAAACTGACAGCGATCAATTTGCAGCAATTGGCGAATTTCTTGAACAGCCGTTTCGAGAATTGTGTTCAGGTGTAGGGAGTTGCGAATTTGGTTAGACAATCGGTTGAGCAACTCTTCCCGTTGTGCTCGTTTTCGCAGTTGTGCTTCTGAGTGACGCAGGGCTGCTTCTGCCGCTTTGCGATCGCTAATATCCTGTACAACACATAGGATGTACTTGGGGCACACGCTAACGCCTCCCGCTACGGTATCGCTTTGGGGGGTACGCACTAGCGAAGCCGTAATTTCCACCCAAATCGCTTCACCATTTTTGCGAAGGTAGCGCTTTTCTAGGGAGTAGGTTTCAATTTCACCCGCTAAGAGCGATCGCACATACTTGTGATCGACATCTAGATCGTCGGGGTAGGTAATATCTTGAAAGGTTCGTTTCCACAGTTCCTCACGGGTATAACCGACAATATCGCAAAATTTCTGGTTAACCCGCAAAAATCTGCCATTCAGCGCAGCATGAATGATGCCCACTGCGGCTTGCTCGAAGGTAGCACGGAAGCGCTCTTCACTCTCGTGCAGCGCTTCTCCCATTTGTTTGCGCTTGGTAATGTCATTAAAAGACGCAACTACTGCATAGGGAGTCGTTTCATTGGGGCGATACAAGGGTTGTGAATTGAGGCTGAGCCAAGTTAGGGTGCCGTCAAGTTTGTAAATGCCAAGGATTACATCGGTAAAAGACTGGCCAGTACGCAGTGTGACGTTGAGCGGCTGTTTCTCACTAGAAATAGGTTCACCCTCTTCCGAAACAACGAGCCAGTCGGAGTCTAAGAAACTCCGTCCCATCAACTGCTGTGAGGTTACCCCCAAGATGTTCTCGGCGGCGGCATTGCAAGTGACAATCACACCATGAACATCCTGGAGAACAATACCCTCCGTCATTGCAGCAATCAAGGAACGGTACCGCACTTCCGATTCTTGCTGCATAGCTTGTGCCTGCTGACGCTCTGCGATTTCTTGTTCTAGCTGCTTGATGGTGTTCGTGAGAGAGGCCGTTCCCCAAATCCCATCTGTGGCTGTTTCTCGAAGCCGATGATAGTCGTTCTCACTTTCGAGACTGGGCATCTGAGCCAAGCAGCGACTTCCCTGGAACTCAGTGAACATAATGATTCCACCAATTTCACCACTACGGCTACGCCAAGGCTGGATTTCCCACTTGACTCGTTGTACAGAACCATCGGGTCTGATGAAATAATCTGAGTCACCGCATTGGGATTGCCCAGTTAAACACAGGGCTAAAATTTTCCGCCATCGGTCACAAGCGTGAGAATGAAGACAGAGCTTTTGAGCAGCTAAAGAATACAGGGTAGAGTTCCTCTCCTCACTTAGTCTACGAGTTGGCTGAGTCTGAAGCAGGGGAAAGGTTTGATAATAATCGCAGCCAATAATATCCTCGTTCTCCAGATTGTAATCTGTCAGCCATCGACGAGACGTGAACAAGTAGCGCAAATCGCGATCGAGCATCGCTACGGCGACAGGGATATGTTCCACAAACGCCGAGAGCAGTTCTGAATTAGCTAAATCAGCTGATTGATCTCCAAATTGCATTGATCAAACGCTCAATTGTAGAGACTGTACCCTTGGACACCTATCCCTGGTAAGAGATTGGGTGAAAATCAAATACTTCTACTCTATTACACCCAAAAATTAACTCTTGAGAAAAACAAAAAGGCGAAGCTATCCCCTCGATTCGAGAATGCTGCAAAAGGATAAAACCGCTTTAAGGATCGATGTTAAAGACGCTACTGAGTTCCAAAAACCTTATTTTATAAAATTGGGAGGGTCAAAGAGTACACTTTGAGTTCAAGCTCATCAAGGTTACTGGTGACATCCTCCTGCACTAAATCAAAGATTATAGTGCAGGCTTCCCAACCTCACGATTGAGATTTCCTGGTTATTTCCCTTGCAGGTTTTTCACCACTTATCTAGAGCAGCCTCATGACACCGCTCCCCGACAGACCGATTGCCCAGGCAGTTTCCATTCCGCACAGTCCATGCGTAAAGAGCTACCAAGTGAACTGGAAGCTTTACACCTAATTACTGTGAAGTTTTTACCCAGTCACCGAAGCTGCAACCTCGCAGTAATTTCTGACTGGAACCCCCTAACTTCAGTTGTCTAGGTTCAGACTAGTTTATGCCGTTTGCGCTGTTCACCACGTTGCTAAGACGTGTTCGTTTGAGTCAAGGCAACCGATAGTTAATCGGTACATCAATTCTATCATTTTTGCTAGAAATGCCAACAAAAATCGCCGAAATGTTTGTTAATTTTATAGACATTGAGTTTCATAAAATTAACTTAAAGGAGTCCATGTATCTCTACCCAAATCAAAGATTATAGGTGGGGTTTTATAGCTCACCCAAACCCCCACATTTTGATAAATTAACTATATTTAGGGAAGAGATTAAATGAACTGTCCGCTGAGCAAAAGGTTAGTCAAGGTTTGAAGGCTATCCAATTGTTGCTTGTTTAACGTTCTGATTAAAGCATTCTGATCAAAGTATTGGTTGAGTCTAGTTCACTAAGACTGTGTGACAGAAATAACTGACCCGCCAAAATTTTCCTCTCCTGCTTGTCTTGCTTGAAGAGGCTAAAGACTCCTACCCTCTCCTAGAGAGCTTCTGCGCCAAGGCTTTGAGGGTTCCCCTTTGCCCATCTCTTGTTTGTGATCTAGTTCCAAATACATTCTCTTCATGAGAGAAAGGGAGAAATTGTTCCTGTGTTGATGAGATGATGGTCTCACAAGCGATCGCAACTGATAGGCAAAGCACGTCTCGCCAGAGCGATCGCCTCTTGACACGGAGTTAGTCGTAGGGAGTAACTGTTGAGAGCAAATTCAATCCTGTAGGAAATATCCTGTGCTGTTTTGTCACTATCAAAAGATTGGACAATTGGCTAATTGAGGATAGTTGTTATCAGAGCTTGGCTCTTCCTAGAACCCCATTCAGTATTACATGATTAGTGACTTGCCTATGTATGACTCTGCCTCTGCGATCGCGTCTGCGGCTTCCCAAGGGAGTAAGGAAGACACAGTAGCGCCCATGCCCCAAGACAGTCCTACCTGGTCTAGCTTGTTGCAACAGTTACTCGATCGCCAATCTTTATCGAGTGACCAAGCATCGCAGCTAATGCAGGGATGGTTGAATGAACAAATTCCCGATGTATTATCCGGTGCGATTCTTGCCGCCATCCAAGCTAAAGGCGTTTCAGCCGAAGAACTAGCAGGGATGGCGAAAGTCTTACAATCCCAATCATTACAGCAGAGTTCCATTCACCATGAGACACCCGTCATTGATACCTGTGGCACGGGTGGGGATGGTGCCTCAACGTTTAATATATCCACCGCTGTAGCGTTTGTTGCTGCTGCTGCTGGTGTCCGGGTCGCTAAACACGGAAATCGTTCTGCCTCTAGCCGAGTGGGTTCAGCAGATGTTTTGGAAGCACTAGGCGTCAACTTATCGGCTGACACTCAGAAAGTCCATTGGGCCCTTAATGAAGTGGGCGTGACGTTTTTATTTGCTCGAGGCTGGCACCCAGCACTCAAAGCTGTAGCATCATTGCGACAAACCCTAAAGGTGCGGACGGTGTTTAATTTTTTGGGGCCGTTGGTAAATCCTTTGCGCCCTACAGGTCAAGTGGTTGGCGTCTGTGAACCCCATATTATGGCAACGCTTGCCCATGCCTTAAATCAGATGGGAACGCCAATAGCGATCGCTCTGCACGGACGGGAAAAACTCGATGAGGCGGGATTAGCAGACTTAACTGATTTGGCATTGCTATCAGCCGGTGAGGTGCGCCTTTCCAGCCTTAATCCCCAAGAACTAGGCTTAACACCAGCACCTACGGGTGCACTGCGCGGTGGAAATGTTGAGGAAAATGCAGCAATTCTGCGGAATGTGTTGCAAGGAAAAGGAACAACAGCACAGCAGGATGTTGTAGCATTAAATGCCTCTTTAGCCGTCCAGGTAGGTGGTCTTGTTCCCCTAGAAGACCATAAAGCCGGAATAGAGATTGCTAAGAATGTGATGAATAGTGGTGTGGCTTG
>JBFLZA010000447.1:0-7967 GCA_040756535.1 Cyanobacteriota bacterium | reverse complement strand
TTACCTTGGTGAAGCTCTACAAGTTGAGCTGAATATTAATCCTATTCAGTTTCCTAGTTTTGAATTTCAAGGAATTGATGCACAAGTCCAATATCAACAAGAAGTATATACAAGGTCGAGAAAAGAGACTAGGAGAGAAAGCCGTTGCTGTAGCTCTGATAGAGTTTATGAAGTTGATGTTCCTTTTGAGGACAAGCGTTCTGTATTCGAGGTTGATTTACACGAAACAGCACGTCTAATAACGCAGAAGATAGATGAGCAAGTCTCCAGAAATTTGGGGCTTTTACAGCGGGTCATTGAAAAACAGGTTTCAGCAGACTTCAGTAGTGCTGAAAAGCAAATCAACAAATACATGAAAAGATGTCAAGATGTTCTTGATACCTTGTTGAGGGATCGGGAGACGAAGGAAGCTGAAGCTGATCAGATTCGTACAAAACTTGAGGCTCAGAAAGCTACACTGAAGGAGTACCTGAATGAGTTGACTTCTATTCGAGAATCCCTGGATAGTTGGAAGCCAAGGCAGACGGTGAAGTAGGTATTTCAATCACTCCCCTGACTCAGACTTATAAAAAGAACGATCGCGCCTCATCCAAGTAACCACTAGCTGACTGTGCGATCGCTTATTAGAATCCGTTGCCAATCGCTGAGTGTAGGTAGTTAAAGACATCCCAGCCAGAAATTATCCCCAAGCTTGGTAGTAGCGCTACTATACAGAACTTACTTTTAGCTTTTCAAGACTCAAAAAAAGCAGCAGGAGAGATGTGAAAAAAGTCAGCGAGTTTACGAATGTGGTTAGCTGTAAGTTGGCGCTGACCATTCAACACTGCCGATACAATAGACTCAGTTTTAAAAATAGGAACTAAGTCCTTCTGCCGCAAATCGAATTCAGTTAGTAAAGCTTTAATTAGCTCTACGCCTTGAATATCAGGTATAGATTCATGGTGCAGTTGTTCGTACTCATAGACTAGAGTACCTAGAACATTGAGATAGTCTTGTTCATCTGGTGTTAATTCGCCGCGATCAACCAATGAATCAATAACTTCCTGGGTAGTCAGTAATTCCTCTTCAGAACTAATTGGGCGAGGGGGAAAGGTTTTAAGTAACTCAATATATGCACTAGAGTTACGTGAACCATTCGTCGTTTTTCCAGTTTTGTTTATCATATGCATTATCAGGTTCTACCGCCCTAATCTTGGGATAAGCAGGCATTTGAAGAGGTACATGGAGTTAGACCGCCAGCTTTATCTGCCATTCAAAAGAGCCTGAAGCGTAGCGATCATGTTAGCGAATCGCACCTCATCTCATCTACTATGCAAAAGTATGAGCGCCTAACCTCGCACTCCTCTGGAGGTAGCCAAAATGGTCAAATCTCGAAGCCAACTCACTCTAGAAGAATTCCTCGCACTGCCCGACGATGATGTGGCTTGTGAGTTAATCGATGGTCAAGCGGTACCCAAAATGTCACCAAAAGGTTTTCATGCCGCAGTGCAGTCAGCATTGCTAATTTTATTCAGTCAGTGGTGTGAAGGTCGAGGACGTATTTACACAGAATGGGCAGTTATTCTGAAGCGCCAGGGTAAAAACTGGGTACCAACACCAGATCTAACCTACATTTCTTATGAACGGCTACCAGCAGATTGGATGAAGGATGAGGCTTGTCCTACCCCTTGTGAACTCGCGATTGAGATTATTTCTCCTGGACAAACCTTTGGAGAACTTACGGCTAAAGCCACTGACTACTTAGCTGCTGGCGTCCTAAGAGTTTGGATTGTGGATACACAGGCTAGAAGCATCACCATCTTTTATCCCGATGCACCTCCTCAAACCTGTAGGGGAACGATGTCACTAACTGACTCGATTTTCCCGGAACTGCACCTCACTTCTGAGCAAGTTTTCCAAAAAGCAGGCTTATCGACAAAATAAGAGTCAACTATTCACAATGTGGCGATCGCTGGCTAATATGCTGGTCACTTGAAACTCAAAGCAGCGATCGCAAGACAGCCCCAACCTACCATAAACGCCACACCTCCCAATGGTGTAATTGCCCCCAGCCACTTAATCCCACTCAAACTCAAGGCGTATAAACTGCCAGAAAACAAAGCCACTCCGACCACAAAAGCCCAACCTGATGCAATCAATGGAGTTGGCGAAGCTTCAGTGCGAGTTAGTAATAATGCCACCAGCAGCAGCGCTAGGGCATGATACATCTGATAACGAGCGCCTGTCTCAAATATTTCTAAGGCACGTTCAGCTAGCTTTTCTTTTAAGGCATGACTGGCAAACGCTCCAGCCGCAACAGATAAGCCTCCCAGAATGG
Source organism: Cyanobacteriota bacterium (assembly GCA_040756535.1). Lineage (GTDB taxonomy): Bacteria > Cyanobacteriota > Cyanobacteriia > Cyanobacteriales > Coleofasciculaceae > JBFLZA01. The sequence goes on along the minus strand of JBFLZA010000447.1, from coordinate 5,650 downwards.
CTGCGATCGCAATAAAAATCCGAATCATCAATCTACTTCTATAACCTAAACAATAAAGTAATAAAAAATGCCGCCCTCTTCATTAACTCCAAAGTCGGCATCGAACTCTATAGCTTTCTCATCTAAATATTGCTTTGCAGTAGCGGCAGGTAGTTGTGTCTCCATCGCGAACCGCATAACAGTAATTTGCCCATTACCTTCTTTGAGCAATTTGTAAAACGTAGAATGGAGGCGATTGTGTCCCTCATTGTGATTTTGATGACGGAGGCTCCATGCCAGCCAACCTCCCCAGACAGCAGCCGGAAAACCGAGAACGAAACCGCCTAAGGCGTCCATTTTATCCTCTGGGGTAGCATCCTTCCTTGTCAGCACAACCGCTGGAACCATTAAAAATAAAAATCCAATGGTAAGGAGCAAACCCGCAGAGATTTTTTTGAACTGCTTCATGGTTAGGCAACAGTGATAGATTGAATCACCGCAACGACTGCGAGAATCTGATTCCTAAGAATTTTGCCCAGATTCAGTCACACTTAATTTACCGGACATCTTGTACCATTCTCAATAACCGTAGGGTGAGCACTGTCTCCAGAAGTTAAAAAGCTGATTCTATCGTTGATGTGCAGTGCCCACCTTACATCTAAAAGCTTTGTTGATAACGGTGCAAATCTGTAGTTTATCCTTTTTTTCTTTTGCGCTTCTTTTTCTTGGGTAAAGCAGTGGGAACTAAGGTACTCGAAGCCTCTAGGCAAAGAGTATCAATTGCTCCAAGGTTGAAAGAATAAAAAATGTCGCCTCGCTCATTGACCTGAAAATCGGCATTGAATTCTCTGGCTTGTTCCTCCAGATACTGCCTTGCTTGTGTTCCCGTTAGCTGTGCCTCCATAGCAAACGGTAAGACAGCAATTTGCCCATTGCCTCTTTTGAGGAGTCCGTAAAAAATCGACTGAAGGCGATCGCGAGCTTTTTTCTGAGCTTTTTGATGTACACTCCATGCTATCCCTCCGCCTGCTCCCGTCAGAGGCAGACCTAAGAGGAGACAGGCCATCACTTCACTGATTTTCTCCTCTTGGTCAATCTCAGGATCGAATGGTGTATACACTCCGGCTAAAAGGAAAATCCCTCCTAGCGTCAGTAGCAAGCCCGCCGTGACTTTTTTGTAAAGCTTCATCGCCTCAGTTGATGCCTGAATGCTATCCAGATTCTAGCTTGAGGTTCGGGTAACCTCCAGAAGACGGGAGAAGTAAAAGCGAGTGCTAGTCATGGCTTGGCGTTGAATCGAAAAACCGTTACTTTCCAAGATTTTGATAATATCTGCTTCCCGATGTTGGTAAGCACGAGTCGTTTTACTTGGCCCTGGAAACAGTTCACCGATTTTTTTAAGCAAACTCAGGGCAAGGGTTTTGGGAGCAAAACTGAGAATTAGGCGAGATTGGGCCATAGAGGCGAGGTGGGCAATCATTTGGGCAGCTTTATCCTGGGGATAGTGAATCAGCACATCCAGGCAAATGACGGTGTGGTAGCTGCCGCTCAATCCCTCCAAATCCTGCACGGCAAATGTAGGATTGTCATTACTGCCCAAGGTGTCTTTTGCTCTTTCCTTGGCTTCACCCACCATTTTTTCCGAGATATCGCTGGCGAAGACTTTAGCACCGGCTTGCGCCAAGGGAATGCTGAGGCTACCAACACCACAACCCGCGTCACAGATGGACAAATCCGCTAAATTGCCGTCTGCTTCCAGCCAACTGAGGACGGTATCGACGGTTTGCTGATGTCCGGTGCGGATGTCTAGCTGGACTTTGTTGACTTCACCATCGCCGTAAATCCGCCGCCAGCGATCGAAGCCAGTGTTATTAAAATATTCTTTGACAACGGTTTTATCATCAACTGTATTCATAACTTTGGATTGCAATGCAGAATCTGGGACGGTTTATTACTTTACCAGTTGTTACGGATAGAAAGTTAATCCGGCTCCTCTTCTCAAGTTGGTAGACAAGAGCGTCATTCGATTTTGGATGCAAGGATTTTGGATGCAAGGATTATCCCACGTCTGTTAGCGCAAGCGGGCGCTCCAAAGCAGCGACAAGTTGGAGGTTTGGGACTTTTTTAGTTTTTGGTCAAGTAAGAGCAAGACAGCCCCTATTTTCATCACTCCTCGCTGAGTAATTTATTGGAGATGCTTGAAAAAACGGGTAAGAATGGGTTAATCACATCCCTCCCACAGTTCCTATAATTAAATCGGCAACTGCGCCCAGTCCTGATGCAAAACCACCGCTAAAGATAATCATTAAAGCAAGCAACCCATAAGGACTATTTTCAAGCGGTTTGAAGCTAGGGAAAAATTCACTAAATACGTGAAACCCGTCCAGGGGTGGGATTGGCAGAAGGTTGAAAAGAAACAATATCAAGTTAATTCGCGCCCCTAGTAAAAGAAACTGAAGGCTTAAAATTCCTTCCAAAGGTGGGTTAGAAGCCAGTTTGAGCAATATAAGAAATAAAATACCAAGAGCTAAATTGAGCGAAGGCCCGGCTGCGGATACCAAAATATTGCCCCACTTAGCAGAACGAAACTTAGAAGGATTTACAGGCATTGCTCCCCAGCAAATGCCACCAATGCATAAGAAAATGATGGAATACCAACCCATATGAACCACTGGATTGAACGTCATATGACCTCTTTTTAGGGGTGTATCATCTCCTTGAAGGATAGCCGCCCACCCATGAGCGAGTTCGTGTAGGCAAACAGAGGCAATGACGATTACGACTATTCTGAAAAAGAGGATAGGGTTATAGACCAATTCTTCAATTAACATCGGTTTAGAGGAGGGTAGATAGTATCTGTAGTACTTATCTCCCTTTCCTTTACCTCTTATGCAAAAAAATTGCTGATTAACCAAATTGGCCCAAACGCTGAGAAATCCAAGGTTACAGTAGGGGCACGGGTATGATCGTGCCCCCATTAGAGAAGAGGTTCATCAAAGAAAGCTCGATTTTTCTAGGATGATGCGTTCCCAAGTCAGTTGAGATGTCCCTTCATCTAGATGCCAACGCAATAGGTTTGTGGGTTGACTCTGAGCAATTCCAGGTAAAGCGATCGCATTTCGTGGCGCTTCCGTAGCTAGAGCAATTGCCTCTTCCACTCCACAAATCCCCCACTGCACCAAATTCTGTACCCCCACCAATAACGGTCGCGTTGTTCCAGCAAGAGTGCCATCGGGTAGCCGTGCCGTGCCGTTTTTCACTTCAATCTGACGTGTATCCCAAGGATACATTCCATCAGATAACCCAATGGGTGCCAAGGCATCACTTACCAGAAATAGCCCTTTCTCATAGCAACCAGCACGGAGTAATAGTTGTATCATCGTGGGACAGATGTGCTGACCATCGGCAATTAGACCACAGTAGACACCGGAATGAACCAGTGCAGCACCCAGTAATCCTGGTTCTCGGTGGTGCAGTCCCGGCATAGCATTAAAGGCATGAGTCACCATTGATGCTCCCAGTTTAAAGGCTATTTCAGCTTGGGCTGCCGTTGCCTGAGAGTGACCGAGACTAACGGTGATACCAAGAGAACACAAATACGGAATTACCTCACCCGTTTCGTCTAATTCCGGTGCCAACGTTATCACCTTCACGGCATGGGCATAATCCCCCAACACCCGCTTTACATTATCAATAGTGAGGGGTAACAAGTATTCGGCAGGATGTGCTCCTCGCTTTTGAGGGTTGAGAAATGGGCCTTCTAGATGGACACCCAAAATCGTAGCAACGCCTTCTTGTCCATCCTTCCTAGGGGCTAACCTCTCTTGCCCCCCCTTACTAAGGGGGGATTGGTGAGGGGTTAAAAAATCAGCAAAGATGGAAAGCGATCGCTGAATGTTTTCCACAGAAGTAGTCACCAAAGTCGGCAAAAATGCATCGACACCCTGAAGCCACAAGTATTGACAAATATTTTTTAATGTGTATTTGTCATCTGAACTTACATCAGTGAATGCTAACCCCAACCCTCCATTAATCTGTAAATCGACACCTCCCAGCGACACCCAATCTCCCACTACATCAATTGTCGGCAACTGAGGAGTTGTGCCTAGAGAGGCGATATTCATTGGCGCGATCGCTTCAATCACACCCCGCTCATCCATCTCGATTTGCTGCAACCCTGGATAACCGGGTACACGCGCATTGATAATATTCAGATTGCGAGTCATTTATCCTTTTTCCTTTGCTTGAAGGTTAGCAGGTTCCAGGTTATAACTTTCAACTGATAACCTTCCAACTATCCAACCTTCAACCTTCAACCCTTTAACCAATGACTAATGACAATCCCGTAGTTGGCATTATTATGGGCAGCGATTCCGATTTGCCCACCATGCAGGCGGCAATCACCGTTTGTGAAGAATTTAACGTATCCTGCGAAGTCGCGATCGTTTCGGCTCACCGAACGCCCGAACGAATGGTGAAATACGCCCAAGAAGCTCATCAGCATGGACTCAAGGTAATTATTGCCGGGGCTGGGGGAGCTGCCCATCTACCTGGAATGGTGGCATCGCTAACTCCTTTGCCGGTGATTGGCGTTCCTGTAGCTAGTCGCCATTTACAAGGGGTTGATTCCCTCTACTCGATTGTGCAAATGCCAGCTGGGATTCCAGTGGCTACAGTTGCGATCGGCAATGCCAAAAATGCGGGTTTGTTAGCCGTGCAGATTTTAGCCTCTCACCAGCCGGAATTACTTGATCGAGTTCAACAGTATCGCCAAAATTTAGCCCAATCCGTTATGGACAAGCAAGCCCAGCTCGATGAACTGGGCTACAAAGAATACTTGGCAAAAATGCCATAAGCACCCATAAAGCTCAGTGCTACATAGAGAAGAATCTCAATGAATCACTGCTTGCAGCTAGAGCCACTCCAATTTATCTTCTGGGCCGGGTTTGGATGCTAGTGTCGGTAACGTTGTTGAGGTAGAACTCCGAACCTACCGTCAACTGCAAATCTGTACTTGGGTCAATCACAATTGGCTTGTTTTGTTGACTGGTAGTAGTAGAAGAGCGCCCCCCTCCTAAGACCCCAGTCAAGATACTAATTGCAGCATCTCCTATTGTTCTGGGTTTGGGCGTTGTAGCTTGTTGAGTCGTGAGCAGTGAGGACGTTATGTTGATATTGTTATACGACTCATTTCCAATAAACAATCTTTGCGCCACAAACTGAGCGCCAAGATACTGAGATCCACTATAACGTGGTAAAATCTGACCTTCAATCTCACTATTCTTGGGAATTACCACTTCTCCCTGTGAGTTTGTAATATCTTCAGCAACCACTAGTGTCAGGTTCCGGGTTTCGCCAGGGGCTACACTGATTGTTCCTGACTGCGGGTATTCAACATTAATCGACGTACCTCTTGGCACTCTGTATTGAACGGTTTGAACGTTTCTGTTATTCCTTACCGTTGGAGTATTCGAGCGGCTATTGGTGACTCGAACATTTCCAGGATTTACCTGAACAATATAGTTATATGCCTGGGTTCGGCTGGAAATGGGAACTAGTACTCCTTCCTTCACTAAGGCTTGATAAATAAAAGCGGCAACATCAGCACGAGTTGCAGTCTTGGTGGGGTCGAGATAGGCTACATCGGGATAGTTGACAACGATTCCTTCTT
>JBFLZA010000446.1:0-7970 GCA_040756535.1 Cyanobacteriota bacterium | reverse complement strand
CTACGCTGGGCTGATTGACATAGACTTGTTGAAACCGGCGTTCGAGTGCCGCGTCTTTTTCAATGTGCTTGCGGTACTCGTCTAGGGTCGTCGCCCCAATGCAGCGCAGTTCTCCCCGCGCCAGCATGGGTTTGAGCAAGTTACTGGCATCCATTGCCCCTTGGGTTGCCCCTGCACCGACAACGGTATGCAATTCATCAATGAATAGGACAATCTGACCTTCTGATTCGGTCACTTCGCGCAATACGGCTCTGAGTCGGTCTTCAAATTCTCCCCGATATTTGGCCCCTGCAATCAAGCTGCCCATATCTAAGGAAATCAACTGGCGGTTTTTCAGAGATTCGGGAACATCACCGTGAATGATGCGCTGGGCGAGTCCTTCTGCGATCGCAGTTTTCCCTACCCCTGGCTCTCCAATCAGAACGGGGTTATTCTTAGAACGGCGGGAGAGTACCTGAATCACTCGGCGAATTTCTTCATCTCGTCCGATTACCGGGTCAAGTTTCCCTGCTTTCGCTTGTTCGGTTAAATCCCTACCGTACTTTTCCAGCGCCGAGTAACGCACCTCTGGATTTTGGTCGGTGACTTTTTGGCTGCCCCGAACGGCTTTAATCGCTGCTTCTAATTTTGGGGTGTCTAGGTTATAAGTTCTGAGTAAGCGTTTTCCCACCCGGTCATCTTCGGCTAATCCCCAAAGCAGATGCTCGACCGCGATGAAATTATCCTGTAAAGCGGCTCTGAATTCGTCTGCTTTATCCAGCATGATATCCAAGCCGCGACCCAAGTAGAGTTGGTCAACACTGCTAACTTTGGGTTGACGGTTGGCAAAGGCTTCCAGTTGCTGCTGAAAACGAGCCGTATCAACTGTCACCTTTGTCAGAACCAAACTCGCCAGCCCCTCTTGTTCCAGCAGGGCGACCGCGACATGCTCTACTTCTAAGGTTTGATTTTTGAAGCGTTTGGCAACATCTTGAGATTGAGCGATCGCTTTCCAAGCCGTTTCGGTAAACTTATTCGGGTCAGTGGGCTGCATTTCCTATAACAAATTCCAATTAAAATACTATGTCCCCAGTCGCAGTATAACAATCTCCCCTGCTCAACTATGTATTAGTTGAAAGAATCGCAGGAGTTTCCTGCCTAATTTTGCTACAACAAAAAAGCTCGCACCCTGTACTCAGCCTCTACAGCTTCGAGCGAACCGCTATCAGGCGAACGGAATCGTACTTGAGTTCAGGTTTAGCCAAAAGGGTTCTCAACAACAAACTCCACGCGTGTCTGTGCGAATTTTGCTTAGGTAACTGAGTGTCATCACCAACGACTGCTTTGAACTGCTCCCAGATTTCTTGCTCCTCTGCAATCCAGCTATCAGCAAATTGGCGAACATACCCATTAAATTCTATTGAGTGAGTGGAAATATCCTCCTTTTGGCATAGGGCTTGAAGACTTTGTGCTGTGAAAAAGTTGAGGTGTCGGGGAACGTCGAGCCAACTCCAGGCAATTCCCACATGATTGAGTCCCACCGCTTGATTGTTTGGGGTTTCGATCACAACCACTCCCCCCGGTTTTACCAAACTAAAGGCATTTTTTACGGCTTTTTTTGGCTCTAGACAGTGTTCTAGCACATGGCTCATGAATACTACATCAAACGATTCAGATTTAATCTCTGGAGGGAGTAATTCAGCCGTTCCCTCAAAAATCTGCAATCCTCTGCTGCTTGCTGCCTGTCGTGCGGCGGGGTCAGGTTCCACACCCACCCCCTCATAACCCCACGACTGCAAGTATTCGAGCATGGCACCACTGCCACAGCCCAGTTCGCACACGCGACTAGATTGATTGCCCCAATGATTGATGCACCATTCTTGATTAATGTCAACCCCCCGATCAGCACGCCACGCCAGATGTTCCTGCAATCGGTTTAGGAAAGGCTTTTTCTCGGTTGCAGTATCTTGTCCGTTCTCGGTATAGTGCGTATAGTAATCAACATCGTAAAATTTTGCGATCGCCTCCCGATCAGGTCTGGGAAACACCTGCCCAAACTGGCAGCGATCGCACCAATAGAGTTCGTAGGATTCCGCTCTATCAGGACGACGCCAGTCCACTGGGACTGTCAGCCATGCTCTCATGAGCGCATCACAGATTAAGCATTGCACGCTGCTCATATCGTTGCACCTCTGCCACGAATTTGGACTAATTTTAGAGGTTTTAGCAGCAACAGAATCTAATTTATACTGCGCTCGGTCACAAACTTAATATTTTGCCCTTGCTGTTCATTGTTCATTGTTGATTATTCATTACCATGAACCCTGAACAACTAAGAGTGAAAAATGTCAATCTCTGACCGCGCAAATTATATTTCGGTAACTCTTTTCTCCGATCGCTCAGTAGCGACAGGTAAGTTTTTTCGGGTGAAACTTTCGGAATTAGATTGATAACCTATCACGTTAGAAAGGGCAGGCAAGATGCCCACCCTACTGTCGGGATTAAGCTAAACCACTGCTACGGCTGCTTTCAACTCAAAAATCTTTTCGATTACATCCTCCACTACTTTATCGGGAGTGGAAGCTCCCGAAGTGATACCCACAACAATTTCTCCGGAGGGAAGCCAATTTTCAGTAACTTCCAAATCGCGCCCTAAAGGCTTATGCTCCACCTGATTTCCGGAACCAATTCGTGTAGCGCTATCAATGTGATAGGAAGGAATACCTCGCTCAATGGCAATTTGTTGGAGTTGAGTGGTATTAGAGGAGTTGAAGCCACCAATGACTACCATCAAATCTAACGTTTCTTCTACTAGTCCTAGCATGGCATCCTGCCGCTCTTGGGTCGCATCGCAGATGGTATTGAAACTGAGGAAGTGATTGTTCAAATCAGCAGGCCCATACTTCTTCATCATCGTGCGCTCGAACAGCTTCCCAATCTGCTCGGTTTCACTCTTGAGCATGGTTGTTTGGTTGGCAATGCCAATCCGTTCTAAATCTTGATCGGGGTCAAAACCAGAAGAGCAGGCACGGCTGAATTTTGCCATAAACTCATTCTTGTCGCCGCCATTGAGAATGTAGTTAGCGACGTACTCAGCTTCTTTTATATTCAGCACCACTAGATATTTACCCGCAAAGGAGCTGGTAGCGACGGTTTCTTCGTGTTTGTACTTGCCGTGAATAATCGAGGTGTGTTCTTTTTTCTTGTGCTTTTCAACGGTGTTCCAGACTTTGGATACCCAGGGGCAGGTGGTATCGATAATCTTGCAGCCTTTGTCGTTCAATAGCTGCATTTCCTGTACGCTGGCACCAAAAGCCGGTAAAATCACCACATCGCCGCGATCGACGATGGAAAAATCTTTATCACCAGCAACCACTGGGATAAATCCTACTTGCATCTGTTGCAAGCGCTGGTTAACCGAAGGGTTATGAATAATTTCATTGGTCATCCAGATGCGATCGCTAGGGAAGTGCTGACGGGTTTCATAAGCCATAGCTACAGCTCTCTCCACACCCCAACAGAAGCCAAAGGCTTCTGCTAAGCGAATGGTAACGTCTCCCCGTTGCAGTCGATAGTTGTTGTTGCGGATTTCTTGAATTAAAGGGCTTTGATATTCAGACTGCAACTGAGTAGCCACTTCGGCTTCGTGACCAAATCCTTTGCGGTGATAATTTTCTGAACTATGGAGCGATCGCTTGAAGGCTTTTGTGTCCATGCAGCGTGTCCTACGAAATAAATGTATAAACGTTTAATCCCCCTCGATCATAAAATGCCGTAGCACTCTGGCTGGGATTTAGGGTTGAAGGGTTGAAGGTTGAAGGTTGGTAGAGACGTTTGCGAAAAGAGCACCATGCGGCGCTGCGGCTTCTCCAACGGAGTACGCAAATCGGCGGAACGTCTCTACAAGGTTGAAGAACATAACCCCTAACCTGCAACTGGCTTTAGCGTTAGCGCAGCGGTAGCGACGCTAGGAGCGTCAGTCTCAACCTTTCCCAGGACAATCTGGTTAAGGACAATCAGTGCATTGCGCCAAACTAAGTAGCCTTGAGGATTTAAGTGTAAGCCATCGGTACTCAGTTCAGGTTTCAGGTTTCCTTGGGCATCAGCGAATAGGGGATAAAGGTCGAGATAAAAAGCATCTTGTTCCTGTGCGATCGCTTTCAGGCGTTCGTTCAGTTCTCGAATACGACTGTTGGGGATAGCCAGGAGGCGATCGCGTCCTTCCCAAGTTGCCTTTTGGTCACTGTGAGGCAAAATCGATTGAACGATGATCTTGGCTTGGGGATGAGCCTGTCGCAAGTAACGAATAATCATTTGTTGGTTTGCCAAAATGGTTTCGTCTTTGACCCCGCGAATCAGGTCATTGATGCCGATCATCACAAAAATAGCTTCTGGCTGCGTCTGATCGAACAAATCCAAGCGATTCAGCAATCCCCTTGATGTTTCGCCAGAAATCCCCTGATTCAGCCAGATTCGGTCTGGAAGCAACATCTCACTAGGAAACCACAAGCTCAGGGAATCGCCAGCGAGAATGGTCAAATGTTTGGGTTGTTGGCTTGCTGCCACCTCCGCCTCTTGTCCCAGCAATTCTACCCACTGTTGGTAATTTAGCTGGTGGCGCGGTCCTAATGCAGCCTCCATATCAGGTTTTGAGTCAGATAGGCGCGTCGCTGCTGCTGAGTGCATGAGGGGAGAGGGCATTGACCACTGGTACTGACGCACTAGAATTGTCGCGATCGCTAAAACGAGTAACCCATTAGCCGCAAGGGAGACGAGCACCCAAGCAGGAAAAGTCTTTGAGGGAGTGGACACTTGATTCAATCTAGCATCGGGTCTGAATCAGATCTTAGTAGCATTCTACTCATTGACTCAAACCCAATTCTCATGTCAACACAAAGGAGTGGCTTAAATGAGTTTGAAGCCACTCCTTCTATCGCTAACTTGATGATTTTAGGCCAGAGTTACAATGACTCTATCAAGGGTATTAACAACGAGAGGCTTTTCTGCTGATACCGACCCATTTTTCTGGGGGAGATTCGGTCGCGCCTCTAAAACAGTACTATTTACCGGGTAGGGCTATCAAATACACTACCAGGGCTACCCGCCATGCCACTGGCGATACTGGTTACACCGCCAGCCCCCGTTTCTTTAAGAAAACCACTGTAGGCTTCCATGCCGTGTTCTCCAATATCCAATCCTTCCAGTTCTTCTTCCGGCTTGACTCGGATACCCAGAGTTGCTTTTAGTGCCAACCAGAAGATGGTGCTAAGAAGAACAGTCATTCCTCCTACGGAAAGAATTCCGATAATTTGAGGAATTAATTGAGTAAAGCCACCACCGAAGAACAAACCAGCGGCTGGACCGGAAGTATACAAAGGGGTTTCGCCCCGCAAAGCAACATTAGGACCAACAGCAAATAAGCCAACGGCTAAGGTTCCCCACACTCCGCAAACAAGGTGAACAGAGGTAGCACCTACAGGGTCATCAATCTTGATTTTGTCAAAGAGAGTAACCGCGAAAACAACCAAGATACCAGCAACGATGCCAATAATCGCAGAAGATGGGATGTTAATCCACGCACAGGCGGCTGTCACCCCAACTAGACCGGCCAGAATGCCGTTGATGATCATCGAGAGGTCAGGCTTACCGAGGTACAGCCAAGCTGTTGCTGTTGCGGCAACGCCGCCAAATGCAGCGGCTGTGTTGGTCGTGACGGCGATGTGAGCGATCGCATTCGGATCGGCAGCCATCGTTGAACCGGGGTTAAAGCCAAACCATCCTAACCAAAGAATCAAGCACCCTAAAGTCGCAATACTCATATTGTGACCAGGCAGCGCCGTTATGCGACCATCTTGATACTTACCCAAACGTGACCCCAAGAATGCTGCCCCCATTAAAGCTGCCCAACCCCCAACGGAGTGAACGACAGTAGAGCCAGCAAAATCAAAGAATCCCATGTCAGCCAGCCAGCCACCACCCCAAATCCAATGCCCTGTAATCGGGTAGGCAATTCCCACCAACAAGAGGCAGAAAATCAAAAAGTCAACAAACTTAATCCGTTCAGCCACAGCACCGGAAACAATTGTTGCGGCTGTTCCAGCAAACACCAGTTGGAAGAAGAACTTCGCTAGCAGCGGTACCCCTGTCCAGTTCAGTGCGTCGAAGACTCCATTGTAGGCATCTCCTGTGGCAGGACTGTTGTCGGCTCCATTTAAAAACCATCCATTCAGTCCCATGAAATCATTACCATCGCCGAACATCAAACCAAAGCCAATGACCCAAAAAGCGATGGTAGACAAAGCAAACACAATCAGGTTCTTCGCTAGAACGTTAACCGCATTCTTTTGGCGACAGAAGCCTGTTTCCAACATCCCAAAGCCAGCATTCATAAAGAACACTAGCATTCCAGCAATCATGACCCATATGGTGTCTAGACCCACCTTCAGCTCTAATGTTGATGGCCCTTCAGCTGGTGCTTGAGCAACGGCGGCATAACTCCAGAACAAAAAGATAATCGTTGCCAGGGGTATGCAGGCTTTCCAACTTGGAGTCAAATGCTTAATTGTGGTGCCCAACTGCTGGAAAGACGAGATACTTCCAAGCCGTGATACTATTCCTCTCGAATCGTTTCGTCTCCTTTGAACTCTCGACTTTTTCTTGTTGAAAGTTTTCTTGAACTTTAGTCTAGACATTGCACTGACCTTTCTCTTAGTGAAACACATCCCAAGCCCTAGTCCATTTGCCGCAAACTTAGGCATTTGAACTAAGAAGTACACTGATTTTGAGAGGAGCTTCCTGACAGAACTTTAGTCTTTTTATAGGTCTCCCTCCGGCTGCTAGAACGCTACTTATCATTAAGCATTCAAGACATTTTAAAGCCAAATCGTCATCTATAGAACAAAACCGTACAAACAACTGAACCGATAGTCAAGAGTTTTAATTACTCTTAAGAAAAAGTTTTAGGAAGTTTAGGATTTTTAAGTGTTGTACTTTCAGAATCGAAATTCTGTATCAAAATATACTTTTTGGAGTCGATATCTGAAAATTTAATAGCTGTTAAAGAATGAAAAAATATCTGAGATAGGTAGCTCACTTGCATGTAGACCTGTGTTCTCAGGAGAAGAAGAAGATCACTATTTATTTGGACTCCATTTCCAGGGAAAACACAACCGTGGAGCCAGTATCCCTACTAATTTCTGTTAATCAACCTGGGAAGCTAAGACAATTCCATGACGACAAATGAGAAGTAAAAAATAGAATTTTATTCATTTACTAGGTCTATTTACTCAATAAATATTTTTTGAAATTAGGGTCAAAGATTGAGTTATAAACTTGAATTAATGACCTCGAACTAATTGAAACAATTATCATTTTATTTAAATAGGAATTAGATAAAATTAAAAGATATTTAATTGGCTTTTTGATAAACTTTGAAGTCAGTTAATGGATTTAATTTTACCGTCATTCTAAGGGATTCAGGGCAAAAACAAAAGAAAATTTTCCTCTTATAGCAGAAGATGTTTCGCTTTTGTAAAAAAAATTAACAACTTGGAACTTTTAACATCTCTACCTCGTCTCCGTCTAGCAATAGTGAACATAAAGTTTACCAACTCCGAGAAGCCGGTATTTCGGTAATCTGAAAGAGTTCTGTTTGAGAGGATTGTTATTTATGTCTCGTTTATCTCCTTGGATGTCGGGAAGCTCTACCCTATTGATTGTAGGATTAGCGGCTGGAGCCATTGCTCCAATTGTTATTTGTGCACCAGCGACAGCAGCTAACTTTGTAGATATTCAAAGCCATTGGGCACGACCGTTCATTGAAGCTTTGGCAGAAGAAAACCTGATTAATGGATATTCCGATCGCACATTTAGACCTGATCAACCTGTAACTCGTGCTCAGTTTGCTGCAATGATTCAGCAAGCTTTTGATGAGAATAACATACAGTTGTCACGAGAGTTCGATCAGGCGGCAGCTGACTATTGGATAAGCC
>JBFLZA010000445.1:0-7982 GCA_040756535.1 Cyanobacteriota bacterium | reverse complement strand
CGATGAAGGCGATGATGAAGCAGGTGGTAGCGGCTAAGAGAGTAGGAATCATCAACACTCCGAACCAGCCGATATAGAGGCGGTTGTTGGTGGAGGTGACCCACTCGCAGAACTGTTCCCACACTGTGGTGGTACGCTCGCGTTGTAATGTGGTTGTCATGGTTCAGTATGATTGCGGATGAATTAATTTCAGGTAAGTTGTTTACCTTGCTTTTTATAGTATTTACATTTGTTTACAAAATCAAGGGAGTTGAATTTATTAATTCCTATCTGTGTGATTAACTTCGCTTATCAAAGCGAGAACAGGATGACAGTTGCTCAAAAGACCTTGCATTTCCCCGCCACTATACAAAGGCGGTGTTCTACTTATCATTAGAAGAGTTTTCGGTCAGCGATCGCCTATAAGAACTTCATCAATTCTTCATAAATGAGGGGTGACACCCCTCACCCCTAAGTGCCATACTAAGACTAGTAGATGCACCCTGATAATCGGGAGAGTTACCACAAGTGGCTCTCTTCTTTTTTTTTTATAGAGCGCGAACTACTACCGGGACAAGTCCGCGCAGGTTTCCCAACTGAATGAGAAAACTGGCAGGGACTAGTCACCTGCCAGTGAAAATATTTACCCTTGGACTGATAAACAAGCCTTTGTCGGATAGGTTTTTGAGCTTTTGAGTTTCAGTTCAACTGTCCTTGGCTTGTCATGACTGTATGATGGCAAGACCTACCTCCCTGAAGCAGTACTCTCGAAGGGTACTCTTCAGGCACCAAAAGATAAAACCCCAGCACTTAGATAGAGCCAGGGTCGGAAACAGGAGAAATTCAATGATCAGTGTTAAGCTGTCAAAAGCTGTTGATCAGCTCACAACAAGAGCCAAAAGTAACGAAGCGGCTATAAAGTGCAGTCCATGATTCAGAAGCTTCAAGACTTAGCGAAGGATTTTCTGGGGTGGGCGATTCTCTCTGGAGTTCCAGTGATTACCTGATACCAAGAAGTTGCAGAATTCCTTTTTTTTGAGTTGAGCAAACATCAGCCATTCAATTGAGTGAGCGTAACTTCAACACCATTGGCTTGCCCTTGTTCTTGTAGCTGGGTTAACTTCCGATGGTAGAAGGATGAAGTGAGATAGCTATTAGCTACCCTCACCGCCAAATCTTTATCCCTAAAAGAGCAGGTAAAATAACCTGTCAGATGATGATGCCCGTACCACAACAACTGTCCTGTTTCCCGCCTCAGCTTGGAGAGGAATACAAAGCCTTGAGAAACGGCTTTGTCGTAGGGGGATAATTCTAACTGTTGTTGAACTTGAGTCATTGTTGGCTAACCTCCGTTGGTTGGATTAATGCCACTAGTTTTGGTTTCAACTCAAGTGGGAAGCCTCCCGGACAAATTTAGAGATTATCCCGTATCCCTTCTTTACGGATATCCACCCATCCTTACTAATGCTCCCTTCAAAAATATGTCGTACTTCGGAATTTTTAACGGCTTATAAGTGATTTTTGATACATAGAAATACTGAAGTGAGACTTGAGAGAATTCCCTGTTCCCCGTTAAGGAGTTCCCCGTTCCCTAAAATCCGTAATGTGACACTTGATACCAAGTTGCACTCATACGTAGCACATTCATTTTCTGGAGCGTAGTCGAGCGTCTGTCTTGACTACTATTCAGACGATGCCATCGCCATTTTTTCGATTTCCCACTTCACAAAGAGCGTCTAGACTCTTCTGCCAAACCCGTTCGAGCATCTAAACTCACTGCACCCGCGCCAGCGTAGTACACCATCAGCAATCCCCCAATCAACCCCAAGTTTTTGAGAAAAGCAATGGTTTCTTTGGGATCAGACCAAAAGTTATGAAAAACGAGGGTAGTTGGAATTAAAAAGACGATTAATAAAATCGCTCCCCAACGAACTTTGTATCCCAGTACTAAGGATATAGCTCCAACAAGTTGAAACACAATATTACCAAGCAGCATTAAACTGGGTAATGGCAGTCCCCTGGCGGCAATCATCTGCTGAGTCGCGGCAAATCCCGTCATATTTTTGATGCCACCGTATAGGAAGATTAAAGATAGACAAATCCGTGCGGCAAGTGGAATGTAATTCATGGTTTGTCAAGGTAAAGGTGCATAAAGAATCATCGACAGGACTCATGAGTGGGTGCCTGTCCCAGTTTTGATTACCATCTCAGATCGTTTCATCGTTTGCAACTATTGACCGAGTTGGGGACGCTAGGGGCGTGGGTTTGGGTAAAATTAGGCGCACAGAGCGATCGCAAAACCAATAATCACAAACCCAACTCAGCAGTACACCCAAGCGGTTGCGAACGCCAGGGAGATAATAAAGGTGAATGCCCAACCACAGCAACCAAGCGGGAAAGCCTGTAAAAGCCAGCTTATTCATGTGTACAACACCTGCGTTGCGTGCAATAATTGCCGCCCTTCCTTTATCCTTATAGCGAAAAGGTTGTGGCAATAAATCCCGCAACTGCCGCTTGATGTTTTGTGCGACAGCTTCTCCCTGCTGAATAGCAACGGGGGCAACTGACGGCAAGGGTTGCCCATTGTCTTCTAGATAAGCCGAATCACCGATAACATAAACCTGAGGATGCTTAGGTAATTGGAGAGTGGGGAGAACGGCAACTTGTTGTTTTGCTGCTGGAGACAGTTTCCCTGCTGGGGGAGGCACAGTTGCTTCTACACCGGCTACCCAGATAATTGTCTTCGCAAAGATAGCTGTACCATCTTGCAGATATACTGTCTCTGGAGTAACTTTACTAACTTTTGATTGTAGGTGTACTTTAACGCCTCTGTTTCGCAGTTGCTTTTGCGTATACTCACCCAAGCGCTGAGGCAAGTCAGCGAGTAAGCGATCGCCAGCTTGCAAAAGGATAACTCGCACCTGCTGTATATTGAGTGTGGGATAATCCTTAACAAGCGGGCCCTGAATGAGTTCGATTAACGCACCCGCTAACTCAACACCCGTTGGGCCACCCCCCACAATAACGAGTGTGAGTAGCTGCTGGCGTTGGATGGGGTCGTTTTCTCGTACTGCTTGCTCAAAACACCAGAGAATATGGTTGCGTAACGCCACCGCTTCTTCGAGTGTATTCATCGTCAGAGCGTACTCCTTTGCACCCGGTACTCCGAGATACTGGACTTGACTACCTGTGGCTAGAACCAGGAAATCATAAGGAATCGCTGGGCCGTCCGTTTCCACAACTTGACTCTGAAAATCAACCTGCTTAACCTCTGCCCTCAAGAAACGAGCATTGGGCATTTTCCGAAAAACTTTGCGTACCGGGTAGGCAATTTGTTCCGGTTTCAGTTCAGCTGCGGCTACCTGATACAACAGAGGGATGAAGGTATGGTAATTATTGCGGTCAATTAGCAGGATATCGACTCCAGAACGAGCTAGCACCCGCGCTGCCTTTAGTCCTCCAAAACCAGCCCCAACAATAACAACGCGAGGGTTTCTGGACACCGCCATGACTTTTGTTAACACTTGTTTACAAAGATTCTGGCAGGTGAAAAAAAAATTTTGCTTCTACCAAAAGGTATATTTTTGACCCTCTTCTGGTTACACTAGCGTCACACCTCGCTTTATGGTTATCAACCAGATTCGATATGACCCTGATATGACACGCTTAATGACTCACTCATCCTCAAATACTCCTTCACCCTTGATTAGCGCTACAACCATATTTCCACTCCAAACTAGAGTTGATAGAGTCTGAACGACAACAAGAATTGGAATCGTTAGCACAGCAATAAATAGACAGCAGACGACGATCGCAGATTTTTCTGACATTTTCGCTGACTGTAATGGGTGAATGAGTATGCGCTTTCTTAGAGAACTTGCGAAAAGGAACATTGAACCAACCTCTTGCAGCATTCTTAATTGCCGTAGGGTGGGCAGGAACACTTTAACGCTAAAAGCAACTTTTCAACTTCTGGAGGCAGTGTTCATCCTACATCCAAAAGCTATGGGATTTACAAGGTCATTGTTAGTTTCATTAACCTCCAATCTTCAAACAAGATTAAATTTTTCGAGTAGGTGGTGACGCCCCTATCCCCGCATGAAAGAGATTCAGTTAAAAGAACCCAATTCTTTTACCAATCCGGTTTAGACATTGCGAGGGTGATAGGAGAGCGCAATAATTTTTAACATTTGTCCTGTAGAATAATTGGGGCACTCAAGCGTGATCGCAGCGAATGCAAAACACAGCAGAATATATTTGCGCCTACTGTGGCGAACCGAATTTAACCTTTGTTGACCTCAGTGCAGGTGGGCAGCAGTCTTATGTTGAGGATTGCCAAGTCTGCTGTCGTCCTAATATTTTGTATGTTCGCATTGATGAAGACACCCTCGATATCGAGATTGATAGCGAATACGAAGGTTGACATAAACTCCGCTTCAAGGTTCGCTGTAAAGAAATTTGACAAAAATCAACGCCCTGCATAGAAGCTCAGTCTTTACCTTGAGAAAGATTTAGCAGCTTAGCCGCTTCAGGCTTCGGAAGGTGGGCTGCTTTAGTCCTTTTATTGAGAGAAAAAAGCTTATGCCTACACCAACACTCGGAGGCTTGTACGTCCAGAGGGGTGAGCAACAACTGGTTTTCCCCCTGAAACATACGAAAGTTCAGGCAAAAATTGCGGGAAATGTTTCACGAGTAGAAGTGACGCAGACGTTTGAAAATCCGTTCACTGAACCTTTAGAAGCGGTCTATGTGTTCCCGTTGCCGGATGAGGCGGCAGTGGATGACATGGAGATAAAAATAGGCGATCGCATTATCAAAGGCAACATTAAAAAACGGGAAGAAGCGAAGCAAATCTATGAACAGGCCAAACGACAAGGACGCACAGCAGGATTATTAGAACAAGAGCGGGATAATATCTTTACTCAATCTCTGGCGAACATTAAACCTGGTGAACAAATTGATGTCACTATCCGTTACACCGATAGATTGGAATTTGAGGGAGGCGACTATGAATTTGTCTTTCCGATGGTGGTTGGCCCCCGCTTTATTCCTGGTACACCCATTGATGAAAATGGTGATACTGACCAAGTTCCCGATGCTTCGCGCATCACGCCGCCAGTCGTTGGGCCAAATACGCGATCTGCGCTACGCAGCAGCGCTTCGCGATCGCGGCATGATATTGGTGTAACTGTAGAAATTGATGCAGGTATCCCAGTTTCAAATGTGCGATCGACTTCTCATCAAATCAGAATTGAACACGAGGGGCAAATTGTCCGGGTGCAATTGGGTGGAGAAGATACGATTCCTAACAAAGACTTGATTTTGCGTTATCGGGTGAGTGGCGACAAGACTCAAGCAACAGTACTCACCCATTCAGATGAACGAGGCGGTCATTTTGCGATTTATCTCATCCCTGCATTGGAATACAGCAAAGATGAAATTGTGCCTAAAGATGTGGTGTTCCTGATGGATACCTCCGGTTCCCAAATGGGTGACCCCTTGCTAAAATCTCAGGAATTGATGCGCCGCTTTATTAATGGGCTAAATCCTGACGATACGTTTACTATCATCGACTTTTCCGATACCACCCAACAGTTATCAGCCAAACCTTTGCCGAATATTCCCCAAAATCGGCAAAAAGCGATCGCATACATCAATCAATTGCAAGCCAATGGTGGCACCTACTTACTTCCTGGCATTCGTGCCGTGCTGAATTTCCCGGCGGCACCTGCGGGACGATTGCGGAGTATTGTACTGCTAACGGATGGTTACATTGGCAATGACAATGAAGTCCTGGCAGAGGTACAACGAGAACTGAAACCGGGAAATCGCCTGTATAGTTTCGGTGTCGGGAGTTCACCCAATCGCTTCTTACTCAATCGCATTGCAGAGATAGGACGGGGAACTTCTCAAATTGTGCGTCAGGATGAACCCACTGAGGAAGTGGCAGAAAAGTTCTTCCGGCAAATCAATAACCCCGTACTGACGAATATTCAAATGAGTTGGGAGGGTACAGGGGAAGCACCAACGATTTATCCTTCGGTTGCGCCTGATTTGTTTGCCGAACAGCCTTTAGTTCTCTTTGGACGCAAACAAGATCGAACAACTGGAAAGCTTCACATCACGGGTGTTGCGGCGGGTGGACAGCCGTATGAAAAGACATTTAACCTCGTGTTTGAGGTTGAGGCAGGTAAGATACCTACCCTACAAGGTAATCCGGCAATTGCTCAACTCTGGGGACGCGCACGGATTAAAAACCTGATGAATCAGATGTTTGACTATGAAAAGAAAGCACAGGTAGAAGCGGTTACACAGACAGCGCTGACTTATCAGTTGTTGTCGCAATACACCGCTTTTGTGGCGGTAAGTGAAGAAGTGCGAGTCGATCCCGAAGGCAAATCCGTATCCGTGCAAGTACCAGTGGAGATGCCAGAGGGCGTCAGCTATGAGGGAATTTTCGGTCAAGCATCCGTTGCTGATTCTGGTCAGTATTTGAATTTGGCAAGAGTCTCAGCACCGCAATCACCCAAGATGTCTAGGAGTTTTGGTGGTGGTCGTGGTTTGAGTTTGGGGAGTTTTGCTGAGTTAAGTGCTAGCTATGAGAGTCCGGTGGATGAGTTTGAACTCAGCTTGATTGACCCTAGTATCATGGAAGACGCAGATGAAGATGAGGAGAGTACATTACTGTACTCTATCGCACCCATGTCTGCTCCGACACCAGAACCCTCACAACCTCAATTACAAGTCGTCAGCGTAACGGGATTGGATGAAGCAGCAATTGCATCTGTGACCCAACATCTGCAACAGTTATACATACCTTCTGGGTTCAGTGGTGGAATTGTCTTTGAGTTGTCTGTGCGTAAGGGTCGCGTGCTGCGAGTTGTGGTAGATGAAGAGGCTTCAACACTTGAAGAAACGACGATTATTGAGCTAATTAAGCGATCGCTCAGTGCTTGGCGAGTTCCCTCATCAGCTACTGGCACAGTTCGTTTAACCTTACGTATCCAAAGCTAAAGAGTTTTCCTTCAGTTCAATAGAAATTTTTCGTAGGGGCACGATATATCGTGTCCTTACCCTTTGGTTGATCCAACTGCACTCAACCCTTGATAAGGGGGACGTTAAGGGAGTTAATAAAGGAGAAGCTTAGCCAACTCAAATCATGGTTCATCAGGAGCAAATCCAAATTTCCACAACCAATCATGGGGATATGCATGACCTTACAGATAAGGTAAATGCGATCGCCAAGAAATCTGGCATCAAAACGGGAATGGTTCACATCTTTAATATTGGCAGTACGGCAGCCATTGGTACGATTGAGTTTGAGCCAGGACTGCAACGGGACTTACCCGAAATCTTAAATAAGCTGATTCCACCGAGTCGGGAGTATGGTCACGAGCAGATGTGGCACGATGGCAATGGACATTCTCACTTGCAAGCGACTTGGCTTGGGCCTTCGCTAACCGTACCTGTAAAGAATGGACAGCTAGAGTTAGGCACTTGGCAGCAAATCTTTCACCTCGAATGTGATATTAAGCCACGTCAGCGAAAAATCGTTGTGACGATTTATGGGGAGTAGTGGTGTTTGGGGGAGGTGCGATTCAAAGAGCGGGCGATGGCTGCGAGTATTACGGTTTGTCCCCAGCAGGGTAGGAAGCTACTGCAATGAGGTGTTAGAGCGATCGCTCTAATATATTGAGGTTAAAATCAAACCATACTTTTCTCTTCAAAAGAGTTATATGGACGTGCTACACCAGCCGGGTGATATTATTGCGGAACGATATTGCATCACAGGCACGCTAGGACAGGGTGGAATTGGCATCACTTACCAAGCACAAGACCTGAATAGCGGTCAGCAAGTAGTACTCAAAGTCCTGTCACTACGGCAGATGGGTGAGTGGAAAGCTCTGGAACTATTTGAGCGGGAAGCCCAGATTCTCTCCCAACTCAATCATCCTGCTATCCCCCAATACCTAGATTACTTTGATGTAGACACCCCAGAAGAC
>JBFLZA010000444.1:0-7983 GCA_040756535.1 Cyanobacteriota bacterium | reverse complement strand
CAATATCGGATTGCATGGCTTAGAAACTTCCATAAAAGTCACCGACTCGAAACTTGGAGTGGTGCGATACGCCGACGACTTTATTGTTACGGCTAGAGACAAGGAAATTCTCGAAAGAGCCCAAAGCTCGATTGAAGCATGGATGTCCGAAAGAGGACTTGAGTTAAGCGCTGAGAAGACGTTTATCACGTCAATGGAAGATGGCTTCGACTTTCTGGGGTTCAATTCCCGGCATTATGACGGAAAACTCCTAATCAAGCCGTCAAAGGAGAAGGTGTTATTCTTCTGTAGACGGTTAGGCAAGGAAATCAAAAACCTAAATGGTGTAGAACAGGAAGTTCTAATCAGAAAGCTCAATCCAATTCTCAGAGGTTTTGCTAACTACTACAAAGGTGTAGTTAGCAAAGAAACCTTTAGCTACATCTCCTACAGACTGTGGCAATACCTTTGGTGTTGGGCAAAGCGTAGACACCCCAACAAAAATATTTCATGGGTTCGTAAGCGTTACTTCAAGACCATTAAGGGTAATCGGTGGATGTTCGCTTGCACCACGAGCGACAGACGGGGAAAAGATAAGGAACTTGTTCTTTATCCAATAGCATCTACTCCCATCGAACGTCATATAAAAGTCAAGGGGGACGCTAGCCCTGACGACTCCTCACTAAAAGAGTACTGGGACAAACGCCACCAAAATCTTGGTAGAACCTACTTTAGCAAAGGAACCAAACTCTATGCTATAGCAGAAAACCAAGGATGGAAGTGTCCAGAATGCGGCGAACCATTACTCAATGGGGAAGAAGTTGAAACCCATCACATAGTACCTGTTGCTGAAGGTGGAACAGACGACGAGGAAAACCTCCAGCATATGCACAGAGCGTGTCACAAGCAGG
Source organism: Cyanobacteriota bacterium (assembly GCA_040756535.1). GTDB lineage: Bacteria > Cyanobacteriota > Cyanobacteriia > Cyanobacteriales > Coleofasciculaceae > JBFLZA01. Next base: position 7,093 of record JBFLZA010000444.1, on the reverse strand, counting down.
TACATAAAACCCAAGTCAACTCTCGCTTGAAGTAAGGCTTGAGCCGGATGAGTGCGAAAGTCTCATGTCCGGTTCTTAGGGGAGGGGAGAGGGGTGACTCTCGAACCTCACCCGACAGCCAGTCAGCTGTACCCAACAAGGCTGAATAACATTGTCGATAGCGAAGCGTTAGCGAGGTACGAGCGTCGGCAAACTTTACCCCGGAAACGGGAGTGTTGGCGGGAGTAATCCCAACACGGTAGGCTTAAATGCTGGAAGTTAATTCCAGCATCGCCTACCTCCCCTATGCGTACAGGCCGAAAACATGAGTCTGTAACTGCCCAGATCAAAGGTAAACGCAAAGTATCGAACGTGTTAGTACATCCAAGGCGGTAGGGGTAATGCCATTTTTCAAGTTTCGGTAAACAAGCCAGGGATTGACTCCGATTCCCCATACAACTAAACCCAAGGTTATAGTGGCAGCTCCCTCGGAGGTTTCTAGGTGGGTGCTGTCCACCCACCAGTGCCTCAATAATTATAGGTGTTTTTTAGATTAAATAATTAAGAGTCATGGACTATAAACGCTTTTTAAAACACTTGCCAAGCTTGTATGAAAACTGGGAAAAAGAAGGAGTGTATCCAAAAGCTAATCGTTTCCAACAAATCCTTGATCGAGTGCAGGGCATGATAACAGAAAATATCATGCAATTACTGAATTTTGCGGTGGAGTGCATGGAACCCGATGAAATTTATTGCGAAGTTGGTTGCTTTCAAGGAGCCAGTCTAATTAGTGCGCTACTAACTCATCCAGAGAGAATGGCTTATGCTGTCGATAATTTTTCAAATGTTAATCCCTGGGGCAATAATTTCGATAAGCTTTTAGAAAATATAGAACAGTTTGGATTAAACGAGCAAGTTTGTTTTTGCCATCAAGATTTTGAAGAATTTTTTGCCAATCTTCAAGAAATGGAATTGGAAGAAAAAATAGGCGTGTACTTTTATGATGGTTCCCATGATTATCGATCTCATCTTATGGGTTTACTTTTAGTTCGACCTTTTTTAGCGGAAAATGCATTAATTGTTACTGTCAATAGTAACTGGCAAGCTGTACAACAAGCCAATTGTGATTTTCTTGCTTTGAATCCAAGTTGTAAGCCTTACAGATATGTGTTTCCCTCAAAAGATAAGGACTATTCCTTAGGCAATGAAGTACAGGTATTCTTTTGGAATACCCAGGAATCAAATACTTACTCCGAGCAAATTTGTAGAGAACACAAAAATACATCATTTATAAAATCGATTTACAAATTACAACCTGAAAAGCAGGAAATTATAAATTCTCTTTATCAAAAAGCAACACAACTTGATATTTCTGAAAGTCTAGAAGCCGGATTAGCCGCTGGGAAAATTTATACCTCTGAGTTTTTACAACAAATTAAAAATGATTTGATAGAAGCCGAACACAAGTATAAGGAAATTCTATTCTGGGATCAAGATAATGTAGATATTTGGTTAAGGATCGGTCGATTATACTATGTATTGGGCCGATATCAAGAATCGCTAGAAATGCTGCTTAAATCATTAGAACTTGAACCATCAGGGGCTATTCAGCATTATCTTCTTGGTTCAGTGCTAGAAAAAATGGGTAAAATTCCTCAAGCGATTCGTGTTTATCAAGAAGCAACAGTACTAAACCCAAATTTTGTTGATGCTTACAATAATCTCGGGAATCTTCTAGTAAAATCAGGAGAGATTGAATTGGCTCAATCAGCCTATTCTAAAGCCATAGATGCTAATCCTAAACATTTTGGTAGCTATCTTAATTTAGGAAATATTCTGCTGTCACAGCAGAAAGTAGAGGAAGCAATTCTTACCTATGAAACAGCTCTTAAACTTAGACCTAATAATCCTGATATCCTTTATAACTTAGGTATTGCTCATCAAGAGCAAAATAATACTATTAAATCTTATTTATGTTTGGGAGACTCTTACTATTATCAGGAAACCTATGAAGAGGCTATCGTTGAATATCAAAAAGCTCTAGAAAATCAACCCGGAGATGTAGGGTTCTACCTACGCTTAACTGATTCTTATAAACGCTTGAATCGATATGAAGACGCTATAAAATTTTGTAGGGAGAGCCTTCTTCTCTATCCTACTGCTGTTAAGCTTTACCAGCGCTTCGTATTGCTTTTACAAGAGTTTGGGCGAACACGGGAAGCCATAGAGGTTGCAAGCGAAGCCTCTCTATTGCTACCTGATAATTTATCGTTAAGACTTACCAAGTCTTTAGTTTTACCGATTTTATATCAATCTCAAGAAGAAATTGACTTTTACCGCCGGCGATTTTCGCAGGGGCTAGAGGAATTAATTCAGTCAACTCCTTTAGACACTCCTCAAGCTCTAGATCAAGCCTTAATAGGTATAGGTAGCCATACTAATTTTTATCTCCAATACCAAGGGGGAAATGATCTAGAATTCCAGAAAAAATATGGTCAGTTCGTTCATAGAATTATGAGGAATAAATATCCTCAATGGGTAGAACATCTACCTATGCCCCCCCTGAGTCGAAACGGTAAACTTCGGATTGGTTATATCTGTGATGGTATGCGCTCAGACGGAGTTGGTACACTCTACCTCGGCTGGCTGAAAAATTGTAATAAACAAGAATTCGAGGTGTACTGCTATTACACTTATCCTATCCGAGACCAACTAACTAATCAATTCCAGTTTTTTAGTGATGCTTTTTATCATCTTCCTAACGAGCTGGAAGCCATTTGCCGACAAATTTTGAGCGATCGGCTACACATTCTAGTTTTTCCAGCGATTGGAATGACGCCCCTAATTACACAAGTCGCTGGGTTACGGATTGCTCCCATTCAATGTACAACTTGGGCACATCCAGTCACTTCAGGTTTACCAACAATAGATTATTTTATCTCAAGTGAGGTGATGGAACCTGAAAATGCTCATGAACACTATTCAGAGCAACTTATTCGCTTGCCAAATCTGGCATTTAATTACTCTAAACCTATTATTCCTGATGCTACCCAAACTCGTTCAGATTTTAAATTGCGTGAGAACGCTGTAGTTTATTTATCTTGTCAATCTTTATCTAAGTATCTTCCGCAGTATGATTATGTATTCCCAGCAATTGCTCAAAGGGTTCCCTCAGCTCAGTTTGTCTTTGTATCATCCCACAAAAGCACACATATCACCGAGCAATTTCAGCAGCGGCTGCAAAAAGCTTTTGCTCAGTTTGGCTTGAAGATGGATGACTATTGTGTCATTGTGCCTCGACAAACAACTATCGGTTATCTTAATTTGATGTTAGTCTCAGATATTTTTCTCGATACATTCAGCTATTCGGGTGGCCTGACTACCCTAGATGCGATCGCCTGCGATTTACCGATTGTCACTTGTCCAGGAGAATTGATGCGAGGGCGTCAGTCATACGCCTTTTTAAAAATCCTGGGTGTCACCGAAACCGTTGCTAAAAATGAAGCGGACTATATTGAAATTGCTGCACGATTAGGTCTAACTCCCAAGTGGCGAGATAGTATTATTCAACACATGAGGCAGCGCCATTCCTATTTATATGATGACCAAACTTGTATAGCCGCAGTGGAAGAATTTTATCAACGTGTGGTTGAAGAATACTCGGTGAAAAACAAAATTTAAACCAGTGACCAGTTTCTTTCTAATCATCCGGAGTAGGCGTGATATCAAGCCCGCATCATTAGCCATAATAAAAGTTCGTAATTGCACTGTCTTCGCTCTCATCGCAACTACAAGCCAAAAATTCTCCACATCTTACTGTCCCGACACCTCATACAGCACACGATTAAGTTCTGGCAATCTGTTGCACATCTGTAGGTACCAATCCCGCCGTTGGCGAAAGTGCTGGGACAGGAGGCGATTGCCTTTCACCCATTCATAAGCTTGAGTGGCAATCCGATAACGCAACTCGCGGTTGATAATGAGCTCGTCCAGCTTTGCGGCAAATTCTTCCACTGAGTGATAGATCAGTCCAGTTTGTCCCTCCACAATTGATGCAGCATACACCGTTGGACTGGCTAAGGCAACAACCCCATGCGCCGCACACTCAAGGAACTTCAGGTCAGATTTCATGGTATTAAATTCAGTGGGCTCAAGGGGTAGTAAACCAATGTCGCAAGACTGAAGGATTTCTTGATAGCGCGAGTAGGAACACCAAGGTTCAAACTGCTTTTGCTCTGTCTCTAGCGCCTCAAAGAATCGTTGGTCGTGAACCACCCAAACCCGTACCTGAGAGCCATGAACCGATAATACTCGGTTCAAAGCAGGCATAATCGGTTCCCAGTCCTGCTCTCGATTTTGAGCACCGAAGAACAAGGTAACTGGGCAATCAATGGCAGGTGTGCGCGGTGGAGGTAAGAAAGGGAGGTGATTCGGGAAGACGACGACATTGGGATTGAACGATCGCAAATAGTCCGCCAAGGGTTGGGTGGAGGTTTGCACTCCATGACAGGAACGAAGCAAGTCTAGGAAACGGGTTTGCACTGCTTCTGGCCAAATAGAAGGCCAATCGTCTACCTCAACCAACACTAAGTAACCCGCCTGTAGCAGTGCTTTGTGAGTTGCCATCAACTGCTCGGCATCCAAGGGATAGTCGAGGAAGGGACGTTGCCAAATGAAAACTTTAGTCTCATCGGGATAGGCAATGCTCGCGTCGATCGCATCAAAGGTCTGCACCGTCCGAACCCCTGGAAGAGTAGCACTCATTCGGTCTGGTTGTACTACCCGTACTAAGCTACAGATACTGTGCGTGGTTCTGGTATAAATGAGCAGTTTAGAGATTGGAGCGATCGTGCGAACCGCACGCACCAAGTACTGAAACGCATTTGTTTGCAAGCTGAAGCGATCTGGGTCAATCTCTAACCTCTCCAGAAGCGGAGTACAAGCTGGAAGAAATTGCTCTGGGGGTTGAATGATACAGCGAGCTTTGATATCGCAGATTTGCAATCCACACTTAGAGAACATTTGTTCAATGCTTTCCAGGGTGAAGAAGCGTAAATGGGTGCGATCCAACAATCCTTCTTCTTGATACTCCCATCGACCATTCAACAGCTGCAAAATGAGGCTCCAATGCTGCACGTTGGGAATGCAGGCGATGACTTGTCCTCCATCCCGCAGCCATGCTGTCTGTTGCTGCAAGACTGTCCAAGGGTCAACTAGATGCTCTAGTACATCTCCGTAGACCAAGCAATCCACATTCCCATCAGCAAACGGCATTGTCGCTGAACTTATCTGTTCTACATCACCGACAACAACTTGCTCAAGGGTCTTTGCGGCAATTTTTGCAGGTTTTGGGTTTAACTCAATACCAACATATTGACCCTGAGGATTAATGCGCTTGTATTGTGACCCTAGTGCTCCAGCCCCACAACCCACCTCAACGATCAGCTCTGCGTCAGCCGGTAACATGGTCAGCAGATCTACATTCACTCTGCTGTAGTAATCGCTTACCTCTGTTGCTGTATCCGATTCGGGTTCAGGCTGGAAATGGGTACTGAATTTAGATAGACTTGCAACTACGTCACTTATTAGGTGAGGAGCGATCGCCCCCCAACTCAGAATCGAAAGACCATTCAACTGATTGGCTTGGGGTACGTTCAAGAGTAACTGACAACCGGGATGAGTTGTAATAAAGTCGTTTATAGCCTGTTGAACACTGGTTAAGTTCGTTTGAGCCAGGACAATTAAGGCGGTATCCGCAAGAAACGATTTTGCCAACAGCAAACCCATCAGTTGCGTTCTATAGTCCTGACTCCCTTGGTTAAAATAAACACCAATCTTATCTGTAATATCTATCTCTTTCAGATTGGAGAAAAAAGCTTCTACCGATTGATTACAAACTAAGACTTGTTCTTGCAGCTCAAAAGCCGATAAATTTTCGACTAGCTGATCCAAGAGAGCTTCTGAATCCGGATACTTAGAAAAGTCATCAACTGCATAAGCCATGCAATCCGGATGAGCGAGTAAAGCAGCGATCGCATTCGCCCCTTGATAGCAGCCAATTTCACAGTAAACTTCATCTGGCTCCAGGCAACCGACTGCCAGATTTAATAACTGCATCAGCAGTAATGTTGTGCTGGTTGTCCTGTCTCCAAAGTGTTCTAGCACTAACTGAAACGACTCAAATTCTGAGCTGGCCTCAATTGAGCCTTCAAACCGAGAGAAACTAGCAAGCTGTTGGCTGAATTTTTGCAAATCCATTGTGCAAGAGGGAAGCGATCTCAGTCCAATCTTACCACTCTAAAGCGTGGAACACTAAACTAAAGGAGTTTTCATTTATATACACCATAAGGTAGGGCACGAGAATATCGTGCCCCTACAATGACTGGGTTTAACCCAATTGAAATTAAGTTAGGCACTATGCTCTGTGTTCACAACAAATCCATGAAAAACGCTGTACCCACTTAGCACTCACCACTATTTTAAATACAGCAAATTTTTTATTAAAAGAGCTGGATTCAACAAATTAAAAATTTCGCTTGAATCCAGCTCATTGAGAGGAGAGTATTTTCCGGTGGCTAATGTTATTGAGCAACTGAAACGTCGGCTGGCAAATAGCTTTCAATTATCCTGCGAAACTCGCTCCTTGGCTTGACGCCTTGAACTTGATGTAGTATTTCTTTGTCTTTGAAGAACTGCACTGTAGGTGTTCCCATAATCTGGCCATTCTCGGCAATGTCTGGGTCTTCGGTAATGTCAATTTCGACAAAGTGAATTTTGCCCTCAAACTCATCCACCACTTTGTTGAGAATTGGCTTCAAGGTGCGGCAAGGACCGCAGGTAGGCGAAACATACTTCACCATAATTAAGCGATCGCTCTCATGGAACAACTTCCGTAGCGCATAGCCTCCCACATGGCGCGTGTCGCTGATATTGAACACCTCTTCTGGCGTTCCTGTAGTCTTCTCTTCAGTCAGTTGAGCTTCGGGTGGCGCTTCCGACGAAGGCTGCTGCTGGTGGTACTCGGTAATCAAGTTATTCACAGAAAGCCAGCGTTCGGCTAACATGGCTGCCATACAGCCCGTACCCGCAGCAGTGATAGCTTGACGAAACTCAT